>CAZKXT010000071.1:0-3844 GCA_964556965.1 uncultured Alphaproteobacteria bacterium
ACATCAGCTTTAGATCCAGAAATGATCAAAGAAGTTTTAGATGCAATGGTTAATTTAGCAAAAGGCGGAATGACTATGATAGTTGTTACTCATGAAATGGGTTTTGCAAAAGAAGTCGCTGATGAAGTGATCTTTATGGATGAAGGAATGATAGTTGAAAAACAACCAACAAAAAATTTCTTTTCTCAACCAAAAAGCGATAGAACTAAACTTTTTTTAAGCCAAATACTTTAATAATATTTAATTTATTATGTTTAAAAAAAGATTATATTTTTTTCTAATATTATTATATCTATTCAGTTTTAATAATGTTTTTGCAGATATAAGCAAATATAGCAATCTTGATAAACTCGAATTTGATATCTATCGCAATAATAAACTAATCGGTTATCATATTTATGATTTTGTAAGGGAAGGCAAAGATTTATTGGTAAAAAGTAAAATTTTCTTTCAAATTAAAAAACTGGGTGTAGTTTTTTATTCCTACGAAGTTGACGGAAACGAGTATTATTCTGATAATAAATTTGTAAAATTTGAGTCTAAAACCAAACAAAACAAAAAAAACAAATTTTGTAACATTTTTATGAAAGATGATGAGTTTTTTATAGACGGATCTTCATACAGTGGACCAGCGCCTGAAGATTTTATGATAGGAACTTGGTGGAATTACGAAATTATCAATCAAAAAAGACAAATTAGTGCAATTTCTGGAAGAATTATCGAACAAGAAGTTAAATTGTTGTCCGAAGATGTGCTCAAATACAATGGAATCGAGTATGAAGCTCTGCATTATAACTTTTCATCTACAGACAGCAAATTAAGCAAAGATAAGAAGTTAAATACGGATGTGTGGTATGATAAAAATAACTTTATTTGGTTAAAAGCTACCTTCGAAAAAAAAGGAAAGTGGGAATACAAACTTAGAAAATTAAAAAAACTGTGAAATTTATAAAAACAAATTTTAGCAATTCTAACAATTGTGCGTAAGTCAAGCCAAAATATGGCTAATAACAAAGTTTTTTTAACTTCCTGGAATGATTTTTTCCAAGAACTAAGAGCGAAAATCTTTAAAAAATTTCAATATTTTTTAATTTTATATCTTGCCAAGCGTAACTATTTAATGTTCAATCCAGAAGTATTATTAAATCTGGAGGGGTTCGGATGGAAGAAGTATTCAATAAGCATTTAGGTAATAAACTCAGAATGCGAAGACAAGCATTGGGTTTAACACAGACAAAAGTCGCAAAAGCAATTAATGTTACATTTCAACAAATTCAAAAATATGAAAAAGGAACAAACGGCGTAAGTTCAACGAGACTGTTGCAGATCGCAAATTTTTTAAATGTCCCTGTGGTTTATTTTTTTGAAGATTTTAAAGATTATAATCTTAAGGAAAACATTTCTAGTGATGAAAATTTGAATTATTCGTTTATATTAAAATTATTTCAAAATTTTTCAGATACGCAAAAAGAAAAACTTTTACAAGTTTTGAAAAATACTAGAAATTTAGAAAAAACGGGTTAATCGCTGTTGGATTGGCTCCTCGGGCAGGACTCGAACCTGCGACCAATTGATTAACAGTCAACTGCTCTACCAACTGAGCTACCGAGGAATTTGATTTTAAAGATACTTTTTTTTTCGAATAAAACAACTTTAAAATTGGAGGCCACGCCCAGAATCGAACTGGGATGAAAGGATTTGCAATCCTCTGCGTAACCATTCCGCCACGTGGCCAATATTTTAAACAAAAATATTTGATTCAACTCTTTCTCTTTGTTTTCTATCAAATTATTATATGTTTGTATAATAATGCAAAATTCGAATTACAACCACAATAGTATCGAAAAGGAAATATACGAATATTGGGAAAAAAACAATTTTTTTAAGCCCAAAAAGAATAAAAAAAAACCTTTCTCGATAGTAATACCTCCTCCAAATGTCACTGGAAGTTTGCATATGGGACATGCGCTCAATAACTCCCTACAAGATTTGCTAGTACGCTTTCATCGAATGAATGGTTACGAAACTTTGTGGCAACCAGGCACGGATCATGCTGGAATTGCCACCCAGGCAATTGTAGAAAAACAGCTTTTAGAAAAAGGTATTCAAAAACATCAACTGGGGAGAGATAATTTTATAAATGAGGTGTGGAAATGGAAAGAAGAATCTGGAGATCAAATTCTTAATCAACTTAAAAAATTAGGATGTTCATGTGATTGGTCACGCAATAGATTTACAATGGACAAAGATTTATCGCGCGCTGTTACCAAAACTTTTGTAGATCTTTATAAAAAAAAACTTATTTATAAAGATATCAAATTAGTCAACTGGGATACCAAATTAGAAACCGCAATATCAGATTTGGAGGTTGAACAAAGAGAAGTGCAATCGAATCTTTATTATATAAAGTATGATCTTGTCGAAGAAAATAGTCATATTATTATTGCCACCACAAGACCTGAAACAATGTTGGGAGATACCGCGGTAGCTGTTAATCCCGATGATGAGAGGTATATAAAATTTATTGGAAAAAAAATAAAAATTCCCATTGTAAATAGAAGTGTAAAAATAATTTCAGACAAGCATGTTTCTATTGATCAAGGCTCAGGTGCTTTAAAAGTAACACCCGCTCATGACTTTAATGATTACGATATAGGCAAAAGACACAACCTAGAGTTTATAAATATTTTAGAAAAAAATGGAAAATTAAACTCTAATGTTCCAAAGGAGTTTGTCGGTTTAGATCGTTTTCAGTGCAGAAATCTAATTGTTAAAATTCTTAAGGAGAAAGGTTTGTTGGAAAAAATAGAAAATATTAATAATGTTGTGCCGTATGGAGATCGCTCAAATACAATAATTGAACCTTTTCTTACCGAACAATGGTTTCTTAACGCTAAATTTTTATCAAAAAAAGCAATTCAGATAGTTAAAAAAAAGAAAACGATTTTTTTTCCAAGCAACTGGTCCAAGACTTATTTTGAATGGATGAACAATATTCAGCCCTGGTGTATATCAAGACAATTATGGTGGGGCCATAGAATTCCAGCTTGGTATTCAAAAGATAAAAAAATTTTTGTGGCTGAAAACGAAGCTTCTGCTAAAAAAATAGCACTAAAATATTATAAAAAAAATGTCGAATTAAAGAGAGATGATGATGTTCTTGATACGTGGTTTTCATCTGCTTTATGGCCTTTCGCAACATTAGGATGGCCAGAAAAAACTTATGAGTTGAAAAGATTTTATCCCACATCAATTCTAGTTACCGGTTTTGATATTATTTTCTTTTGGGTAGCTAGGATGATTATGATGGGAGCTCATTTTCTTAAAAAAGAACCATTTTCAAAAATTTATGTACATGCTCTTGTTAGAGATCAAAAAGGTCAAAAGATGTCAAAATCCAAAGGCAACGTTATTGATCCATTGGATCTAATAAAAAAATATGGAGCCGATTCATTAAGATTTACTTTAATTTCGATGGCGGCTCCAGGAAGAGATGTTAAACTATCGGAAGATAGAGTCAAAGGTTATAGAAATTTTCTTTATAAAATTTGGAATGCAAATAATTTTACCAAGCTAAATAAATGCAAGCCTTCTGGAAAAATTAATATAAAAAATATCAAATTGGATGTTAATAAATGGATTTATTTTGAATTGGAAAAAGCTAATAAAGAAGCTCAAAAACATGTACAAAATTTCAGATTTGATGAAGCCGCAAGAGTAATTTACCAGTTCGTTTGGCATTCTTATTGCGATTGGTATATTGAGTTTTTAAAACCTATCTTTGATTCTAAAGACAAAAAAAACGTCAAAGAATCACGAGATATATCTAGTTTTGTGCAATCAA
>CAZKXT010000072.1:0-3838 GCA_964556965.1 uncultured Alphaproteobacteria bacterium
TAGTCTGATTTCATTGTAGTAAAAAAACCTCTTTTGCCAGTATCAAAATCACCCTTAAATACTTTTCTGGCATAGATAAATAAGAAAATTACTCCTATTGAAACATGGGTGCCATGAAAGCCTGTGATCATAAAAAAGAAAGCACCAAATTGTTCGGCTCCAAAAGGATTTGCCCAAGGCCTAACTCCTTCATGGAATATTAATTTTGACCATTCAAATGCTTGCATGCCAACAAAAGTAAGTCCGCCAATGGCGGTCAATAAAACAAACCACCCGCACATTTTTTTATTTTTTTCATAACCATATTTAACAGCCAATGCCATGGTTCCGCTGCTTGTAATAAGAACAAAAGTCATAATTGCTATTAACAGCAAAGGAACAGGAGCTCCCATAAATTCCAAAGCAAATACTTCACTAGGATATGGCCATGGCTCAACAACAGAAGCTCTTACTTTCATGTATGAAATTAGAAAACAGCTAAAAATAAATGTGTCACTAAGCAAGAAAATCCACATCATTGCTTTCCCCCAGTTTACACCTTTAAAAGTAGTTTGGTCTGAACCAATATCTTCTGACATACCTTTGAAGCCGCCTGGCAATTTATCTAAATTAAGATCTGACATATTTTTTATAATTAAGTTTTCTCTACTTCTGCTTCTCGAACTTCGCTTGGTGGAGTTGTTTGTGGAATATAATCTTCTTTGGCTCCTGGAACACTATAATCATATGCCCATCTGTGAACTACTGGTAATTTATCTCCCCAATTTCCGTGCACAGGAGGAACATCAGGTGTAAGCCACTCTAAAGAATTTGCTTTCCAAGGATTTTTTCCTGCGGGCTTTCCTAGTCTTATGCTTTTTATAACATTGTAAAAGAAAATAAATTGAGCAGCTCCTACTATAAATGCTGCAACGCTTATAAATTCATTCATGCCTACTGCTGATGTGATATATGGGCTGTCGTACATCTCAAAATATCTTCTTGGAACTCCTATAAAACCTAAATAGTGCATAGGGAAATAAATTGAATAGGCGCCTAAAAAAGTTACCCAGAAATGCCACTTGCCTAAAGTTTCGTCCATTAATCTTCCTGTGATTAAAGGAAACCAGTGATATATGGCACCGAAAATTACCATAAGAGGAGCTATACCCATTACCATATGGAAGTGAGCAATTACAAAATAAGTATCTGATAGTGGAACGTCTACTACAACATTTCCTAGGAAGATTCCTGTTATACCTCCGTTTACAAAGGTTACTATAAAACCAAGACAAAAAAGCATCACAGTATTTAATCTAATATTTCCTCTCCAAAGAGTAAGTATCCAATTATAGACTTTAAGTGCGGTTGGTACTGCAATAATAAGGGTAGTGGTAGCAAAGAAAAATCCAAACCAAGGACTCATTCCGCTAACATACATATGGTGAGCCCATACAAAAAAGCTTAGTGCTCCAATTATTACAATGGCCCAAACCATCATTCTATATCCAAAAATATTTTTTCTAGAATGTACTGAAATCAAATCTGAAACTATTCCAAATGCTGGTAATGCCACAATATAAACTTCAGGATGACCAAAAAACCAAAATAAATGTTGGAATAATATAGGACTACCGCCATCATAGGAAAGCGCCTCACCTGCTTTAATAATCGTTGGCATAAAAAAGCTAGTGCCTAAAACTTTGTCTAATGTCATCATGATTGAACTAACAAGCAAGGCAGGAAAAGCTAATAAAGCAAGAACTGTTGCAGTAAAAATTCCCCAAATTGTTAAAGGCATTCTCATCAAGCTCATTCCTCTTGTTCTGGCTTGCAAAATAGTAATTATGTAGTTTAACCCACCCATTGTAAAACCAATTACAAATAGAGATAAAGATATTAGCATTAATAGAATTCCATAACCAGATCCTGGAGTTCCCTCTAAAATGGCTTGAGGAGGATATAAAGTCCAGCCAGATCCAGTTGGTCCACCTGGTACAAAAAAGCTTGCCATTAAAACTACAACAGCTACAAAAAACATCCAGTAACTAACCATATTTACATAAGGAAAAACCATATCTCTTGATCCGACCATTAATGGGATTAAATAATTTCCAAATCCACCAAGAAATAGTGCTGTCAATAGATAGACAACCATTATCATTCCATGCATCGTAACAAATTGATAATAAGACTCTGCGGTAAGAAATGGGAAGAGTTCCGGAAAACCTAATTGCATACGCATCATCCAAGAAAGAATGAGACCTACAACTCCTGTAAAAACTGCTGTAAGTGTGTACTGAACCCCTATAACTTTAGCATCCTGACAAAAAATCCATTTAGTTATAAAACTATGTCCGTGATATAAATCCTGATCTGGTACTTCGGCCGGTCTTACATAATCAATGTCTGTTTCTCCGCGACCAGAAGCGCTAGAAGATTTTGTTTTTATTTGATTATTTCTTTTCTTATTTATATTTAAATCATCTGACATCTTTTTCCCTTAATATATTATTTTCCTCACTTAATAAATTACTAATCTTAACTAATTTTTTATTTTTAAAATTATTATTTTTCCTTTTGGCTATAAAACTTGAAAAAGTTTCATGTTGTGCCAACCATTTATTATAATTTTCTTCATTTTCTACTACCACTTTTCCTCTCATGGCATAGTGACCAACGCCGCAATACTCTGCGCATAAAACTTCGTACTCTCCATTTTTATTAGGCTCAAACCAGTAATAAGTTATCATTCCCGGAACAGCATCCATTTTTGCTCTAAATTGTGGAACATAAAAGTTATGTAAAACATCTATTGATCTTAATAAAATTTTTACAGGTCTATTTTTTGCCAAATGCAGTTCATTGCTTTCAATAAAAATATCGTCTTTGCCATTTGGGTCGTCAGGATTCATTCCAAAAGGATTGTCATCACTAATGCTTTTATTGCTAGATGTTCCTAATTTTCCATCTTCACCTGGCAATCTATATTTCCAACCCCACTGCCATGCCATTACTTCTACATGAATTGCATTATCAGGTACTTTAATATAATTATTCCAGACAACAAGTCCTGGAGCTAAAAGCGCAGCAACTCCCAAAGCTGTTATCCAAGTTAGTCTTGATTCTAATTTTTTATCTTCAGGCTTGTATTCAGCTCTACGTCCTTCTTTATATGAGTATTTAAAAATACAGTAAGTCATGAATAGACAAACTAAAATGAAAACGCCACCGCCAATCCAGAAAGTTAAAACTATGGTGTCATCCATTGCACCCCAGTTTGAAGCGATGTCTGTCCACCACCACGGAGTCCACACATGGAACACTATTGAACCAATTATTACAGCTAAAAAAACAAGACCTGTGTACATACAGCTTAGGTTATAAAATAAAAGGTCGCATTAACCTAGGGACAAAATGTCTTATAAGAGATATACAACGAGGAAAAAATGATTGGAAAACTGGGAATTTTGATAGCTATACTTTCTTTGGTCTTCCTGTTCTTTGTTGTTATATCATTAGGTGCTGGAGTTTTCTCAAAAGGAGAAAAAAAACCTGAAATAAAAAAATATTTAAAATCTGTTTATTTTTTATTAGCAATAATTGCTGCATTGGGATGTGTTCTTGTATTATTTCTCTAAATTTAATTTTAAGAAATTAAAGCCTTGCACCAAGCAATTACAGCGTCATTAAAAATATAAATAATTAAAAAAAATACCAACCAAATAATTAATAAAAATGTCCAGTAAAGAGATAAAGCTTCCACATTCTTCTTTTCATCTATAATTTTTTCTTCTTCTAATTTTAGAATTTTAGAACAAACTTTACCCCAAAATAACAAACCTCCCAAAAGATGTAA
>CAZKXT010000073.1:0-3815 GCA_964556965.1 uncultured Alphaproteobacteria bacterium
CCGCCTTTTGCAGTTCCATCTAATTTGGTCATAATTAAACCTGTTATTTTTGTTAACTTAATAAATTCCTGAACTTGGTTTATTATATTTTGGCCACTCGTTGCATCCAAGACCAAAATAGTTTCATGAGGAAAGCTTTGATTTTGTTTTTTCAAAACATTTATAATTTTTTTAAATTCATCCATCAAATTTTTTTTATTTTGCAATCTTCCAGCAGTGTCAATTATTAAATATTTGGAGCCATTTTTTATTGAGTATTCTGTGGCTTTAAAAGCAACAGAAGCTGGGTCTGAACCGTGGTCTGACTTTATTAATTTTGCATTTACTTTTTCCGACCATTTTTCAAGCTGAGATATTGCTGCTGCCCTAAAAGTATCAGCAGCTGCAAAAACAATCTTAGTATTATTTTCTGATAAAATTTTTCCAAGTTTTCCTATCGTTGTTGTTTTTCCAACCCCATTTACTCCAGCGACAACTATAACTTTTAATTCTTTTTCTTCATCGTCTTTAATTTTCTTTTCAAGTGGTTTAAGCAAAGCGTAAGCATATTTTGAGAAGATTTCTTTTACTTGATTTAATTGATTAGAATTAGGATTTATTTTTTCTTCAGAAATTTTATCTTTTATTTCTTTTGTAGCCTCAACGCCCACATCAGATTCAATTAAAAAATCTTCGAAATTTTGTAGAGCATTTTCATCTATCTTTTTCTTAAAAATTAAATCGTCAAGTCCTTTAGTTAGGTTTTTTGAGCTTTTATTTAAACCAATTTTAAATTTTTCAAATAAACTCATTAGAGAACAACCTTAATATTTTTAATATCCGAAACAGGACCTTGCATAAAAATATTTGAGTTTTGATCTAATTCTATATTTAAAATTCCTAATTCAAATTTTATGTCTATTTTTCTTTCAGTTAATTTATTCTTTACGGCTATAGCTGCAGTAGCGCAAGCGGCAGTTCCACAAGCTTTTGTAAGGCCCGCTCCTCGCTCCCAAACTTTTAACTTAATTAGTGACTTATTTTTTATTTCAGCTAAAGAGACATTGCATTTTTCAGGAAAAATTTTATGATTTTCAATTTTTGGTCCGATTTTATTCAAATCAAAATTATCACAGTTATTTACGAAAAATACAGCATGTGGATTCCCAACATTTACTGCGTGACCACCTTTGTGGACATTATTATTTAAGTCACTTAGTTCGATTTTTAAATTTTGAGGTTCCATTTTTTCACTTAATGGAATTTCGTTCCATAAAAATTTTGGTTTTCCTATATTCATCCTCACGATTTTTTCTTCAAGTATATCCGAATTCAAAATTCCGCTTTTTGTTTTAATTTTAATTTTATTTTTATTTTTTTCCTTGCTTAACAGATAAGAAACACATCTACTACCATTTCCACATGCAGATGCTTCTTCTCCATCTGAATTGAAAAAACTTAGACAGGCATCTGAATCAGTGTCATTTTTAACCAAGATGACCTGATCGCAGCCCACAAACTTTCTATCCGAAATTTTGATTATTTCTTGCTTTGAAAAGGAAAGGTTTTTGTTTCTGGCATCAAAAATAACAAAATCATTTCCCAAACCGTCCATTTTTATAGCATTAAATGCGCTCATATACTTATATGTAACTTATTTATTGACATTTTAAACCTCTTATGTAACTTCATTTTTTTCCGCAAAAATAGGGTTTTGCGGTGCCTTTATTGATAAAGGGATCGACACTAGTCAGCGAGGGTTCGCCCACTAGTGCAATGTTTGCTGGATGAAAATTTTATGTTTGAAAATTTAACAAATAAATTTGAAACAATATTTGCTAATTTAAAAAAAGCACCGTCATTAAATGTGACTCAGGTGGATGATGGATTAAGAGAAATAAGGAAGGCACTATTAGAGGCCGACGTGGCTTTGCCTATTGCAAAAAAACTTATTGAAGAAATTAGGCCTAAGGTTGTTGGTAAAGAAATAATTAGATCCACAACACCAGGCCAAATGATTGTAAAATTGGTCCACGATGAATTGGTTAAATTTTTAGGAGATGGAAAATCTGATTTAAATTTAAAGGCTGTGCCTCCAGTTAGTTTAATGTTGGTTGGTTTACAAGGGTCTGGAAAAACAACAACCGCAGCAAAAATATCAAAATTTTTGGAAAAGAATAATAAAAGCAAAATTTTAATGGTCAGTTTGGACGTTTATAGACCAGCAGCTCAAGAACAGCTTAAGGTATTGGGAGAAACTAATGGCATTCAAACTTTGCCAGTAGTTGAAGGGCAACATCCTGTAGATATTGCAAAAAGAGCTATAAATGCAGCTAAGCTAAGCAGTTCTGATGTCGTTATTTTTGATACGGCTGGAAGAACACAAATTGATGTTTCGATGATGAAAGAAATTAAAGATATTAAATCAATTATTAATCCAACCGAAACAATTTTAGTTGCAGACTCCCTAACGGGTCAGGTGGCCGTGGAAGTAGCTAAAAAATTCAACGAAGCTGTAGCAATTAGTGGAATAATTTTAACTAGAGTTGATGGCGATGGAAGAGGTGGAGCTGCTATAAGTATGAAACACGCAACCAGTGTTCCAATCAAATTTATTGGAGTGGGCGAAAAAGTAGATAATCTCGAAGTTTTTCATCCCGATAGAATAGCAAATAGAATTTTAGGTATGGGTGACATAGTTTCTCTAGTAGAAAAAGCCTCAGAAACTATAGATCAAGAAAATTTAAAAGAAACAGAAGATCGATTAAGAAAAGGAAGTTTTTCACTGGAAGATTATTTATCTCAACTAAGACAGATGAAAAAAATGGGAGGAATGGAAGGTGTTATGTCATTGATGCCTGGAGTGGCTAAAATTAAAAAGCAAATGGATTCCTCTGGTATTGATGAAAATATTATAAAAACAAATGAAGCAATAATATTATCAATGACTAAAGCAGAAAGACAAAATCCAAAAATAATTAATGGTTCAAGAAAAAAAAGAATTGCTGGTGGATCAGGCAGTGATGTGGCGACGATAAATAAACTTATTAAGCAATTTAGGATGATGTCAGATATGATGAAGAGAGCTGCGAAAGGCGACCCTAAGGCTGGGTTACCTCCGGAAATTTTTAATCAACTAAAATAAAAAGAAAGGAAAGAAAAATGTCTAAATTTATGAATGTTGTAAGGACCAAAGTAAAAGAAGGTAAGAAGGATGAGCATATGAAAAAATTAAAAGAGTTTTTTCATAATATAAAAGGAACAGAAGGTTTGATTTCAATGAAGCAGATTCAAACTGGTCCCAATACTATGTGTATTGTTGGAGAATGGGAAAATGAACAAGCAATCGCTAAAGCAAGAGATAAAATGATTGCAGGATTAGACGGTGTTAGATCTTTACTCGAAGAAATTTCTCCCGAACTAGGTGTTACAGATCCTGTTTCTGGTCCCGTAATACTGGAGGATAAATAATATGCTGAGAATTAGATTATCAATGGGTGGTGTTAAAAAAAGACCAATATATAAAGTTGTTGTTGCTGACAGTAGATTTCCAAGAGATGGTAGATTTATAGAAAAATTAGGTTTTTATAATCCTCTATTACCAAAGAGCAAAAAAGAAAGAATTAAAATTGACGTTGAAAGAATAAAACATTGGATCAGCAAAGGAGCGAGACCTACATTAAGGGTTTCAAGAATATTAGGAGAGTTGGAAATTTTCCCAATGCCTGCAAAAGGAAATAATCCACAAAAGGCTATTCCAAAAAAAGATAGAAAAAAAGATAAGGAAGCACCTAAAAAGGAAGAACCTAAAAAAGCAGAGGCTCCAAAGGAAGCAC
>CAZKXT010000074.1:0-1369 GCA_964556965.1 uncultured Alphaproteobacteria bacterium
CTTGATGGCTGACCACATCCAATACCTATAGTTGATTTATTTTTGACTATGACTATTGCATTAGATTTTACAAATTTACAAATATTAAACGCAAATTTCAAACTTTCGATATTTATTTTGAGAGGTTTTAATTTTGTTACTATTCTAGTTTTTTTTGCTTCATATATCGAGCTATCAATGTTTTGTAGTGAAAAAGAATTTCCAAAAAAACTTATATCAAATAACTTTTCAGATTTAAAATTTTTTGAATCAATAAGAATTCTATTTTTTTTCTTTTTGAGAATTTTTAAGGCACTTTTTGCATAACCTCTAGCAACAATTATTTCAAAAAAATATTTATTTAATTCTATTGCAAGATTTTTAGTTATTTTTGAGTTAATAGATAGAACTCCACCAAAAGCACTTATGGGGTCAGAATTAAGAGCTTGTTTAAAAGAGACTATTTGATTTTTTTCTATAGAAGCTCCAGATGGATTTCCGTGTTTAATTATTACGGTTCCTTGATTTTTTTTAAAAGTTTCCTGAATATGTAATGCTGAAAATATATCTAATAGGTTGTTATAACTTAAATCTTTTCCATGTATTTTTTCAAAATTTTTTTGATTGTTGATATTATAATAATGAGCTTGTTGATGAGGATTTTCTCCATATCTTAATTTGGTTTTATGTTTCCCACTTACTGAAAAAAATTTTGGTACATATTTTTTATTATTTTTTAAAAACCATTGCGAAATTAGAGAATCATAATTTGTTGTTTTTGCAAATGCTTCACATGCCATTTTTTCTCTAAATTCTTCAGAGGTAGAACCTTTGTTTCTTTTTAGCTCGTTTTCTAAATTTTTATAATCTGATGGATCCGTGACAACTGTTATATATTTATAATTTTTACTTGCAGCTCGGACTAATGAGGGTCCACCAATGTCTATATTTTCCACTATTTTATTTTTAGAATTTTTTTTGGAAAAAAATTCCTCAAAAGGGTAAAAATTAACAATAACTAGATCAATAGTTGGTATATCAAGTTTATTTAAATCTTTATTGTGTCTTGCTTTTCTTCTATCGCATAATATTCCTGAAAATATTTTTGGATGTAAAGTTTTTACTCTTCCATCTAACATTTCTTTAAATCCAGTAAATTTAGATACTTCAGTACATTTTTTATATTTTTTAATGATTTTTTTATAGGTTCCCCCAGAGCTAATAACATTTACATTGTGGCGCTTGAATATTCTGGTTAGGAAATCTATTTTAGATTTATCGCTTAAAGAAACAATCGCATTCTTAATTTTTATTTTCATGCTAACTAATTTTATTTATATTCCATTCTATAACTTTTTTTTCTGCATTAAAATTTCCAGTAATAAATCCA
>CAZKXT010000074.1:1469-3805 GCA_964556965.1 uncultured Alphaproteobacteria bacterium
TTTTTAAAAACACGAATAGTTCTATAATGTTTGCAACCGTATTTTTTTTCATATCCATTGTGTGAAAAAGTATATTCAAAATATTCATTTGTATTTTGTTCATCTATTTTACTAATTTTAAGTCCGCTTCGCAGATAATTACCATACATTTTTCTGATTAACTTGCTTTTCTCAAAGATACATGAGGAAGTTTCATTAAGACATAATGTTGAATGAGCTGCTGTTGAACAACTAAGTAAACTGATTTTTGGGCTTAATTTTTTATTGTATCCAGAGTTAGTAATTATTTTGTCTTTACCCGAAATAATTTCAAATGATAATGCTCCCGCCTGATAATTTCTTAAATGTTTAGTGCCAGGAGGATCTCCCACATTGTAAAAAATTACTGAATTTTTACTTTTTATTTTTAAAATTCCAGCTGTGTTTTCGCATTCATCTTTTTCAAAATTATAACTGAGATTTTTTAGATATTTGTCATAATCTTCACAAGAGAAGTAGCTTGATCCATTAAACAAAGGAATTGTTTTACTAGTATTAGAAAAAAATTTGTAAGACTTTCCGCACTTGAAAATTATTTCTTCCAAGTAATCCGGTATTGAATTTTGAGATTCTTTTAACCATTCTCTAGTCAAAATAAGATATTTTAAACATCTATAAATATCTTCTGGATTTTTAGTTTTCGGGCAGCCAAATTTATCAAAATCATTAAAAATTATTTTTTTTAATTCTTTTAACATTTTTTTTGAGTTTTCAGAAATTTCATTAAAAACTAAACCTGACAAAATAACTGCGGCGCATGCTTTAATTTTATTTGGCGTTGAATTTATATCTTGAATATTTTTGAAAACAAAATTGGACTGTTTTATGAGACTCGCGTATAAATTTTTTTTAAATTGTTCTCTTCCATCAGCCAATATTATATCTAAATTAGAAAGCCAAAAAATAATGCGATCAGAAACTATTTCTAAATTCCAAACTAATTTTTTATAATTTGAGTAATTTTCTAACCAATCAGAAATTATTTTTTGTACTAGGATTTTTTTATTTTTTCTATCTAAATTAGTAAGCCAAGAAAAATTGTGTAACTTTTCAAATTCTTGAAATTTTTTTTTATACGACCAATCAATTTTTGATTCTATTATTTCGTAGTTTGAAATATTATATTTTGTTAGTGGGGCAAGTAAGTTTCTTCCTGGGGTATAAAAAATTCTATCAGGTGTTATAGAATTTAATTTTTTATTGTAATAGTTTGTATTTATTAAAACATTTTTTATATTGAGTTTTAAAATTTTTGCTAAAGCTGATGAATATACTTGAATAGTTTTTAGATTTAACATTAAATTTTAAATTGATTTAAGTAATTTTATATTTTTTTCCAGATCACCTTTATTGCTTTTAAAAATTGTTGTACCAGATACTAGTATATCTACTCCAGCATCAATCGCCAATTTTGCAGTTTCAAAATTTATACCACCATCAATCTCTATTTCTGTTTTTAAATTTTTTTCTCTAATTTTTGCTTTAAGGTATTTTACTTTTTTTAATGTGTGCTCAATAAATTTTTGGCCCGCAAAACCAGGATGCACACTCATGATGAGTACTATATCAATTTCAGAAAGAAGTTTTTCTATTTTATCTGTGCTTGTATCGGGGTTTAATGAGACACCAGCTTTTTTGCCTAAAGATTTAATTTTTTGAATAGAAGCAGCTAGATCGGGAGTAGCTTCTGGATGAAGTGTGATGATGTCAGCTCCAGCATCAGAAAAATTTTCTATATATTTATCAACTGGATTTATCATCAAATGTACATCAAAGGGAAGTTTAGAAAATTTTCTTAAACTTTTAATTATATCTGGTCCTATAGTTATGTTGGGAACAAAATGACCATCCATAACATCAATATGGATTAAATCTGCTCCAGCCTTTTCAAGAGATGAAATTTCTAATCCAAGTTTGCTAAAATCCGCTGATAAAATTGATGGTGAGATTTTTATTGAGGACATATAAAATGTATAAATTATATTCTAATTAAGTCAAAAAAAAAGAGGGGCGATTTAGTTTTCGCCCCTCTAATATTCTAATAATTTTATTAAAACCTTAAGCTCTTCCAGTATCTCCTATATCATCTACTAGAGCGCTTACAGATTTTTTAGGAATAGTTGACATTTCCATTTTATAAGCCAGGAACCACATCATTCCAGTACCTAATATCCAGAATAATATTTGCCAAGCCCAAATTGATGGAATTCCAAATGTCCATGTACTGATATCATTTGGCGAACCAAAGATATCATTTCCTATAACAGCTCCTGGTCCAATTCCGAAGAACAACCAAG
>CAZKXT010000075.1:0-3801 GCA_964556965.1 uncultured Alphaproteobacteria bacterium
GTGGGATTAATCTTTTTAAGATTATCTTGTGAAGTATGAATTAAATTTGTTTTTAATACCAAATACAACTCATGAGTTAAAGGCTTTTACTATAAAAGATGATTTTGCGCAACATATTTAAAAGTTTTTAACATTTCAAGATTCTCTTTTTATTTTGATTAATTTTTGAATTAAAATTAAAATGGCCTCGTTTCTAATGTCGCTAAAAAATCAGATAGAAGAACAATTTCAAAAGGCTCTTAAAGAAAAAAATAAGGCTAAGGTTTCAACTTTAAGATTAGTTTTAGCTGCCATTAAAGAAAAGGATATCGCTTCCAGGTCGCAAAAGAACAAAGAACCAATTAAAGATTCGGACATATCTCAAGTTTTAAAAAAAATGTTAAAACAGAGGAAAGAATCTATAGAAATTTATAAAAAAGGTAATAGAGAAGATCTTTTAAAAGTGGAGGAATTAGAAGTAAAAATAATTGAAGAATTTTTACCAAAACAAATTGGAGAGGAAGAAACAAAGAAAATTTGTGAGGATATTGTTAAAAAATTAAATGTTAGCAGCATAAAGGAAATGGGTAAAGTAATGGGAGCTCTTAAAAAAACTCATGCCGATACTTTGGACTTTTCTAAAGTCGGTTCAATTCTAAGGGAAATTATAAAATAATGATGAAATATCCAAAAGAATATTTAGACGAAATTAAAAAAAGATTAAAAGTATCCGAAGTCGTTGGTAAGTTTGTTAACTTAAAGAAAAGAGGAAAAGAGTTTGTGGGTCTTTCTCCTTTCTCAAATGAAAAAACTCCTTCATTTACTGTCAATGATGATAAAGAATTTTATCATTGCTTTAGCACGTCCGAACATGGAAATATTTTTGATTTTCTTGTTAAAACACAAAATTTTAAATTTGGGGAAGCCGTAAAACATTTAGCTGTACAAGCGGGGATGCCAATTTATCAATTTACCAAACAAGACGAAATTCGAGATAAAGAATGGAAAATATACAATAATGTTTTAAACGATTATGCAAAACTTGCTCAGCAGAATCTAAAATTTTCAAAAAGTGAAGAAGTTATAAATTATATAAGAAAAAGAAAAATAGCAAAAGAAGATTTGGAGCTATTTGAAATAGGGCATGTTGAATTTAACAGTAATTTTTACGAAAATCTTAAAATAAAATATTCAAAACAAGATTTAGAAAAATCTGGCTTATTTTATTTTGATGAAAAAAGAAATATTTTTTTAGAAAGATTTAGAGGAAGAATAATTTTTCCAATAAAAAATATATCAAACTCAATTATTGGATTTGGAGGTAGAAGCATAAATCAAAAAAATTTAGCAAAATATATTAACTCTCCAGAAACTCAATTTTTCAAAAAAGGAAATAACCTTTTCAATATTCATTATGCAAGAAAAAATAAAACTGACGAAAATTGTTTTATAGTCGAAGGATACATGGACGCAATAACAATGAATAGATTTAATCTTAAAAATGTTGTTGCTAATTTAGGGACTGCATTGACCGAGAGACAATTAGAGTTGATTTGGAGATATTTTGATTCTCCAATTATTTGTTTTGATGGTGATAAGAGTGGCCAAGCTGCGGCGATAAGATCTGCGGAAAAACTCTTTCCTTTCTTGCAAGAGGACAAAAGTATATTTTTTTTATTTCTTCCGGATGGTTATGACCCTGACGATTTGCTTAACAAAAAAGGAAAAGATTATTTTGGACAGTTGATAAAAAACAAAATTTCAATCTATGACTTTTTGTGGAATTATAATTATCAAATTACAAATAAATCAGATCCAGGATCTTTGGCGCAATTAGAAAAAAAATTTAGAAATTTATGTAGAGCCGTGCAAAATCCAATCCTAAGTAAATTTTTTCTAGAGTTTTTTAAAAAAAAAATAAATCAACTTACTCCACATGTTAACTACAATAAAAATTATTCTAAATTTTTTTCAAAAAAAGTGTTGCCTTTAGACAGAACAAAATTAGCGAACAAAAACAAAGAAAACTTATCAAAAAGAGAGCTCAAAGAGTACTCTCTACTATACTTGCTGGTTACATGTCCAAATGAATTTTTGAATGATATTGAAATTATTTCTGAAATAAATTTTTCAAATCCGAGTTTGAAAAATTTTTCTAAAGAAGTTATTAACCTTTTAACTTCAAACTCTCAAAACATAAATCTGAATGCAGAAATTAATTTTGACAATCCGGAACTTTCAAAAATAAAAGAAAATATAAAAATGATTGCACCAATCAAGTCAATAGTGGATGAAAATACTAGTAAAAACTCTATGGTATTTTTATTCAAGGAAGTGGTTGATGAACTAAAAACTATTGATTTTCAAGAAAGCATAAGAGAGCTAGAAGTGAAATTTGAAAAAAATATGGATAATGCAACTTTTCAGGAAATTGTTAATCTAAAAAGTAAAGTAAAAGGTAACTAAATTAGCTATAGATTTTTTCAAAATAACAATTATATAAGCTATAGCTCAAAGACATTATTAAAGTGGAAAAGATAATTACCAAATCGTTTGCAAGACTAATGGCCAGAGGTCTTCATAGAGGTTTTATAACTTATGAAGAGTTGGGCAAAGCTCTGGGAAAAAGAAATGCAACTAACGAAAATGTAGAGAAAGCCTTTGTTCATATATTTGACAACAAAGTAAGTCTCGTTCAAAAAAAATCTGACTTCAAATTATCAAAGAAAAAAGAATCCACGCAATCAGATGATGATAAATCTTCAGACAAGAGTGATGACCCTATAAGAATGTATTTAAGAGAAATGGGTGGTGTCGAGCTACTTTCTCGAGAAGGTGAAATTGCTATAGCAAAAAGAATAGAGGCAGGGAAAGATGTGATGTTGAACGCACTAGCGCAAAGTCCGATTACGGCAAAGAAAATTTTTGAATGGAAAAATCAACTAGAAAAAGAAGAATTACTCGTTCGTGAAATTATCGATATAGATTCTACTTATATGGATATAGAAGATGGCGCAGTTTCCAACAAAAAAACAAAAGATGTAGAAAAAAATCAAAAAAATAATAGTGATAATAAAAAAGAAACGAAAGAACAAGAAAAAGAAAACGAAGAGAAACCCGAAGAAGATGAGTTTAATGTTTCTCTTGCCGCCATGGAAATAGAGATTAAGCCAAAAGTCATGGAAACATTGAATTTGATTGAAAAAAATTACAATAAGATGCTCAAATATCAAAATGATAAACTTGCTTTGTTGTTATCAGGCACTACTTTTACGAAAGCAAAAGAAAGAGGGTATAAAACGCTTCAAGCATCAATAGTTGATAAAATTAAGGTTTTACAACTTAGCCCTTCGGTTCTTGAAGAGCTGGTTCAGTTACATTACGTAGAGATTAGAAAAATTATTTCAATGGAAGGTGTTCTTATGCGTCTTGCTATTGACAGCAAAATATCCAGGGATGAGTTTTTAAAATATTATGTTGGAAATGAAATCAATCCAAATTTTAAAAACTTTTTAGAAGAAAATAAGTTATGGAAATCATTTTTTAATAAAAACAAAAAAGATTTTAATGAAATTCGAGAAAGACTTGTAGAGTTTAGTAAAAAAATAGGCGTTTCGGTTGCGGACTTCAAAAAACTTGTAAGTCGAATTCAAAAAGGAGAAAAAGAATCAAGAATTGCAAAAAGAGAAATGGTAGAAGCCAACTTAAGATTGGTGATATCCATAGCAAAAAAATACACAAATAGAGGGTTACAATTTTTAGATTTAATTCAAGAAGGAAACATTGGTTTAATGAAAGCTGTAGATAAATTTGAATATAGAA
>CAZKXT010000076.1:0-3801 GCA_964556965.1 uncultured Alphaproteobacteria bacterium
CCTTTGGAATTTTTCCTCCAAGTCTTCTAAATTTTCTTGGATCTTTTAAAAATTCAACAATCTCCTCCACTTCTTCTTTCGCTTCTTCTATTCCCGCAACATCATCAAATGTTACTTTTCCTCGAGCCTCGGATAAAAGTTTGGCTTTAGATTTTCCAAAACCCATCGCTCCACCCTTTCCTCCTTGCATTTGACGCATGAAGAAAATCCAAACTGCAATTAATAAAAGCATAGGAAACCAGGATAATAGTATCCCGAAAAGAGATGGCATTTTTTCTTCTGTTGGAGAAGCAGTAATGCTTACACCCTTATCTGAAAGTTTTGATACTAAATTTGGATCGTTAGGCGAATAAGTAGAAAATTTTTTTCCATCCGACAATGTGCCTGTTATATTATTGCCCTGTATCTCGACATCCATCACTCTGCCGTTGTCAACTTCTTCCATAAAATTCGAAAAAGAAATTTTATTCTGGGCTTGAGTGTTTTTTGGATTTTGAAATAGATTAAATAATCCTAATACCAAAAACACTATAACAATCCACATTAGTAAATTTTTAAAATTCATATATATATGTATATTAAAGATAAGTGCATTTTTCTAAGAAACAAGTGCCTTTTTGTAATATTTCGTTAAAATTGTGGGAAAAAAATTAATATTATCAAGCATTTTTAAGCTATGACTTCTTCTTTTCTCTTGTGACCACTATTTTGGACATGTCGCTATTAAAAATGCATCCTCCTAAAGTCATTTTTTTCTTTCGATGTAATTTCAGGTTTTTTAATAAAAATATTATTTTCTTCGATCTTGGAGGATATTTTAATTTTCCAAAGATTAAAAAAATCTTAGAAAATACACTATAGATAATTGCATCAGCCTCGTTTTCAAAAATACTTTTATTTATCAATACTTTTTTCTTAAAAATTTTTGTATATTTTTTCTTTGCTTTGTTAACGTAAAAATCTAAAGCTTCTTTAGATTGTTTCAAATTTTCGATAGTGCGAATTACCTTATTTGTATCTAAGCCTTGCTGAAAAAGCAGTTTCCTAATTTTTCTTATTCTAATCCTTAAGTATTTTTCATTTTGATTAGAAGGATCTCGAACAAAGCTTGTGAATTTTTCTTTGGTAATTTTCTCTAAATCTTTCTTTTTAAAACTCAACAATGGTCTCAAAATAACAACATTTTTTAAAAATTTTGAAGACTCGTTCATAGAAGATAAACCCAACAAACCACTACCTCTAGATAATCTGATAAAAAAATTCTCCACTTGATCATCTTCATGATGTGCAGTTAATAGGTACTTGAGTTTATTTTTTACACATTCATTAGAAATCAAATTATACCTTAGTTCTCTGGCTTTAGATTGGATATTTGAAAGAGGTT
Organism: uncultured Alphaproteobacteria bacterium; assembly: GCA_964556965.1. GTDB lineage: Bacteria > Pseudomonadota > Alphaproteobacteria > Pelagibacterales > Pelagibacteraceae > CAZKXT01. The sequence continues at coordinate 1,385 of CAZKXT010000076.1, forward strand.
TTTTTCCTTTATAAGTCAAAATATTTGCTTGAATTTTATTTTGTTTTAAAAGTTTCTTTACAAATAAAGCCTCTTTTGAAGATTCTTTCCTCAGCTTGTGATCTACAATGAGATACTTAATTTTGTTTCCAAATTCATCTCCATATTTTTTGCTTAAATATGAAAGACAAAGACTATCGGGACCCCCGGAAACAGCTACTGCAAAATTTTTTTTTGAAATTTTTTTTGATATATTTCTTTTAAATATTTTATATATTTTTTGAAAATTTAATTCTATTTTAGCTTTTTTGGCTACACTTAAACTTTTTTTCTTCATACTGTGCCTTTTGCAAAATCGATTTGTCTGCCTCAGGGTACTGAGTCTTCACGCCCGATATCATATTGCAGCCTTGACTTTTTTCTCCTATTTGAACTAACGTGATTCCTAATTTAAGTAAGTTAAGTGGAGCTTTTGCGCTTTGTGGATATTTTTGATACCCATCCAAATAAGCTGTAGCGGCATCATTATATAATTGACGTATCCTAAAAGTTTCTCCATACCAATATTGAGCATTGCCTGCTAATTTATCTTCTGGGTAAGTAGTGACAAATTCTTTTAATGCAATTTCCGCAGTATCATAATCTCCAACTTTTATAAAACTTAATGCAAAATCATATTGCTCTCCTGCATTCTTGTCTTTTGGCAAAATAGATTCCGTTCTCTCAGCTTTTTCGGTTACCACTGATGTTGCTGAATCTACTGATAAAGTGCTTTGCACTTCTTGAGTTTCTTCCACATCAGATTCTGAAATTCTGCCTATCTCTTGTTCTTCTCCAGTTCCTGGAAGTTTTTTTCTTTTCTTTTTATCTTTTACAACTACACCGCCTGCCTCTAAATCTTCAAATCTTAATTGGTTGTCAGCTTGGATTTTTGAAATTCTTGATGAAAGTTTGTCGATTTTAAAATTAATTTCTTCAAATCTATTTGTTAAAGTTTTAAATTGCTCTTCTATTTCTGAAAGTTTAAGAAGATGCCTTGTCATAATATCTTCTTCGCTCAAGGAAGAGTTTGTTCCAGAAATACTTGTTGAGTTACTCAAAGAATAAACCGCTTTTTCAAGAGTCTTAATATCGTTTTGCAAAGCATTAATTCTGTTTTGGAGATTCTCAGATTCTTCCGTTTCAGATTTAGAAATTGAAGTATTAAAGAAAACTAAAAATAAAATAACAATTATTGAACTTATATTCTTCAGCATTGCTTATCTATTATTTGTTAAAGATGGCAAAAAAAAGACCCATGCAAGCATGGGTCTTTTTTAAATAAATACTTGTTAATTTAGTCTGCTTTTACAGTTACAGATCGTCTATTTTGCGACCAAGCTAAAGGCGTTGAACCATTATTCACTGGTCTTTCTTTTCCATAACTTATTACTGATATTCTTTTTCCAGAAATTCCATAAGTCATTAGATAATCTTTAGCAGCGTTAGCTCTTCTTTCGCCTAAGGCTAAGTTATATTCTCTTGTTCCTCTTTCATCGGCATGGCCTTCTAGAGTTACACTAATTTTTTTATTTTTTCTTAACCAAGCAGCTTGTTTTCTTAAAGTATCTCTTGAAGCAGTTGTCAAAGTAGATTTGTTTGTAGCAAAAAATACTCTGTCTTTAACGCCAGTTGCTAAGTATTCGACTGTTTCATTTCCTGTATAAACATCTCCATCAATTGATGCGCCTTTTTTGGAAGTCGCACACGCAGAAAGCAAAACAGAACACAAAGCAGTGATCATGAAATACTTTATAATTTTCATTGAATTCATTTTAATCCGATCTCCTTGTATTTTTTAATATAATATTTCAAAATTAATTAGAAGTTGCAAGCCCCAATTTTAGGCTAAAAAGCCCTACTTTGTGAGCAAAGAAGACCATGAAGGGTCCGAAGCATCGGTAGGAGTTTTAATTTGCATTTCATTGTACCCTGTTAAATCTATGGACCATAGTTTAGCTGAAAAACCTTCTCCTTTTTCATTAGATTTAGTCTCTCTGTAAAATATTAAAACTCTTCCGTTGGGAGACCATGATGGCGCTTCCTGGTAAAAGTTTTCGGTTAATAACCTTTCACCGCTACCATCAGTTCTCATTACTCCTATATAAAATCTACCTTTGCGAACTTTTGTAAAAGCAATTAAATCACCTCTTGGAGACCATACTGGAGTTCCATAAAGTCCATTTCCAAATGTAACTCTTTTCACATTTGATCCATCACTTTTCATAACGTAAATTTGTTGCAAACCACTTCTGTCAGAGTTGAAAGCTATGTGTTTTCCATCTGGAGAATAAGAGGGGGAAGTATCTATGGAAGGATGGTCTGTAATTTTTTCCACCACTCTTGTTTCTAAATTCATAGTATAAATATCTGAATTTCCATCTTCAGCAAAACTCATT
>CAZKXT010000077.1:0-3704 GCA_964556965.1 uncultured Alphaproteobacteria bacterium
TTGTTAAATTCAAAATCCACATCATAAATAACGCCTCTAAAATTAAAGTGTCTGTGTTTTACAACTTCTCCTATTGAAAATTTTGCATTATTGCTAGATGCCATATCTAATAATTAATAATTTTTTTATTAAAATCAATATCTAATTTATTAAAAATTTATTATATGTTAGACATACAGTGTGAATAAGTCATTCTTAAAATTTATTGCTGATTTTGGTCCTTTATTAATTTTCTTTACAATCTATTACAAAAGTGGAAACAATCTTAGTGTAGCAATACCGCCCCTGATTATTGCAACAATCATTGCGGTAGCAGTAATTTATTTTTTAGAAAAAAAAATACCTTATATTCCACTTGTAGGAGGCGTCGTGATTTCTTTATTCGGAGGATTAACATTATATTTTAATAATCCAGTTTTTTTGTACATGAAGCCAACAATAATTAATGTCATTTTTGCGATCACATTAATTGTTGGAAAAACTTTCTTTAATAAAAACTTTCTAGAATTTTTTTTCAAAACAGCTTTTCAATTCGACGAATTAGGATGGAATAAATTAAATAATAGATGGGCTTATTTTTTTATATTTTTAGCAATATTAAATGAACTGGTTTGGAGAACTCAACCAGAAACTACATGGGTAAATTTTAAAGTCTGGGGTATATTACCTTTAACTTTTATATTTACTGTTCTACAAATGCCGATGATAAAAAGACACAAAATATGAGAAATATAAAACTAGTTATTAATAATGATTTAAAAAAAGAAAAAGAAAAATTTTTTGTCAAAAGAGAACTTCAATGTATTTTAAATTTATATGCAAAAATGGTTTCGAACGGAACTTGGAAAGATTATTCTTTTTCATCTGGATCTAAAGAAATATCATTTGATGTCTATCAAAGAGCATCTGACCAACCAGTTTTAAGAATATTAAAAAATCTCAAACCTAATTATTACAATGAAAAATTCTTAATAAAAGATAAGAACGGCAATATTCTTAAAAAGTCAGAAAATTTGAATCAGCTGATTAATAAAACTAGCTGGAATAATCTAAGATTAGTAAAATAATTATCTTCTTTGGCCAAAAAGTCTTAGAAGCATAATAAATAGATTAATGAAATCTAAGTACAATGTTAAAGCACCCATTACTGCTTTTTTACCCATTAACTCACCGCTATCACTTGCTAAATACATGTTTTTAATTTTTTGAGTATCGTAAGCAGTTAACCCAACAAATACTAAAACTCCGATAATAGAAATTACAAAATACATCATAGAAGATTTCATAAAAATATTAACAATTGATGCAATAATTATTCCGAAAAGACCCATCATTAAAAAAGAACCTAGTTTCGTTAAATCTTTTTTAGTTGTGTAACCATAAATACTCATTGCTCCAAAAGTTCCTGCAGTAATAAAGAAAACTCTAGTTATGCTTGCTCCTGTATAAATTAAAAATATTGAAGAAAGAGAAGCTCCCATTAAGGCTGCAAAAACCCAAAAGGTCGTCTGAGCTTTTGCGGCAGACATTTTAGCAATTCCAAAGCTCATATAAAAAACTATAGCCAACGGAGCTAACATTATTACCCATTTTAAACCTGATGCGTAAATTGTGTTTCCAAAATTAGTTAATCCAATGATTTGTCCGCCATCTGAAGTCACTACCGCCATTTTAAAAAATAAGAGAGCAACAACACCAGTTAATAAAACTCCTGAAGCCATGTAATTATAAACTTTCAGCATGTAGGCTCTTAAGCCCTGATCGATAATAGCTTCTGATGCTGAAGATCTTGTTGTAGAAGTTTGTTTATTAAATTCCATAACTTTAATATAAGAATTTTTATTAACTTTTCAATAGTCAATAATTGCTTTAAAAAAACCTAAAATATAAGGATTCTATGAAATTTAAAAAATTAGGAAATACAGATTTAGATGTCAGCTTAATTTGCCTTGGAACCATGACATGGGGAACGCAAAATTCAGAAAAAGATGCATTCGAACAAATGGATTATTCTATAGATCAAGGAATAAATTTCTTTGATACTGCTGAAATATATTCGGTTCCTCCAGACTCTGTCTCGTATGGCAAAACTGAAAAGATGATTGGCAACTGGTTTGAAAAAAGAAAAAATAGAGACAAAATTATTTTGGCTTCTAAAATAGCTGGACCTGGTTGTGACTGGATAAGAGGTGGAGGAAATAATTTTTCTGAAGAAAAAATAGGAGAAGCAATTGAAGGAAGTTTGAAAAGATTAAAAACTGATTACATAGATTTATATCAATTACATTGGCCTGAAAGATCTACAAATTATTTTGGCAGAAGAGACTATACGATTAATGAGAAAGAGCGTGAGTGGAATGATTTTGAATCTATTTTGCAAGCACTAGAAAAATTTATTAAAAGTGGAAAAATTAGATACATTGGGATATCTAATGAAACTCCATATGGTTTATCAAGATATATAGAGCTTTCTAAAAGTAAAAATTTACCGAGAATGATGTCGGTACAAAATCCTTACAGTCTGGTTAATAGAACTTATGAAATAGGTATGTCAGAAATCTCTATAAGAGAGAAATGTGGTTTACTTGCTTACTATCCTTTAGCCTCTGGAGCTCTATCAGGTAAATATAGAAATAATCAAATGCCTAAAAACACAAGACTCACTTTATTTAAAGGATGGGAAAGACATTTAAATCCTCTAGCTCGAAAAGCTTATGATGAATATTATAAACTCTCAAAAGAGTATAATATTACAATGGTTCAACTTGCTCATGCATTTGTAAATTCAAGACCTTTTATTACGAGCAACATTATTGGAGCCACAACAATGGAACAATTAAAAGAAAATATTGGAAGTATTAACGTCAAACTTACTGAAGAGATGATGGAGAAGATCAATTTAATACACAATAACAATCCAAATCCTTCACCTTAATTCAAACCATTGAAATAGCTTATTTTTAGTATAAAAATAAATTTATGTTATTTAAAAAATTTTTTATTTTAATCTTTCTTGTCTTGTTCTCTTTTAATGCGACTGCCAATACTCCGAGATCAACTGGAAAATACAAAAATTGGGAAAGCTTTACAGCTCAAACTGATAAGGGAAAAATTTGCTTTGCACAAACTATACCAACGAAAAGAGCTCCTGCTTCAATTAAAAGAGAAAAATCAAAATTGTTTGTAACTTTCAGGCCGTCAGAAAGCATCAAAGATGAAGTTAGTATAACAAGTGGGCATGATTATAAATCATCAACAGTTACTGCTAGCTCTGGAAAAAAAAGATATTCTTTTTTCTCACAGAAAAATTTTGCATGGCTACTTGATGATCAAGAAGAAAGAAGTTTTATCAAGTTGATGAAAAAAGCAACTAATGTAATTGTTAAAGCAAGAACAGCTAAAGGTGCTGAAACAACTGATCATTATTCAATGATGGGATTTACTAAAGCATATAACACCGCAAAAAAAACTTGCAGTTAAATGAAAAAAATTGTTTTAGCCTACTCAGGCGGGCTTGATACTTCGATAATTCTAAAATGGCTTCAAGAAAACTATAAAGCTGAAATCATTGCTTACACATCAGACATTGGTCAAGATATGAATAAGCAAAAAATCATTAGAAATGCAAAAAGATTAGGTGTTAAAAAAATCATTATAGAAAATCTAAAAAATACTTTTGTTAAAGATTATGTATTTCCAATGAT
>CAZKXT010000078.1:0-3688 GCA_964556965.1 uncultured Alphaproteobacteria bacterium
AAATAATTTGGTTTAGCTTGGGTACGCAAAAATGTATTAATTTTTTCAATTTCATTTTCTCCAATGTAAGGTCCATGTATTCTAATAATTCTGTTAGCTGAAGACATAAATAACATATCACCTTTGCCTAGTAGTTGTTCAGCACCCTGCTCTCCGAGAATTGTTCTGCTATCAATTTTGGAGCTTACTTGAAAAGATATTCTGGTTGGAAAATTTGCTTTGATTGTTCCAGTTATTACATCAACACTAGGTCTTTGTGTGGCCATGATAATATGAATACCAGCCGCTCTAGCCATTTGTGAAAGTTTTTGGATATAATTTTCTATTTCTTTTCCGGCTACCAACATAAGATCAGACATCTCATCTACGATGACTACTATGTAAGGCATTTTTTCTTTAAATTTAGAATTAAATCCGTCTATATTACGAACGCCAATTTCCGTCATTTTTCTGTATCTATTTTCCATTTCTTTTACGACCCAACTTAATGCAGAGGTTGCTTTTTTTGGCTCTGTAATTACTGGAGATAATAAATGCGGAATTCCTTCGTAAGAAGATAGCTCTAACATTTTTGGATCAATTAATATAAATTTACAATTTTCTGGAGTATGTTTGTAAAGCAAAGATACTATAATTGTATTTATGCAAACTGATTTTCCAGAACCGGTGGTTCCAGCTATCAGAAGATGTGGCATTGCAGATAAATCTCCTACTATAGGAATTCCAGAAATGCTTTTCCCAAGAGCTATAGGAAGCTTTATATCTTGGTTACTAAATTTTTTATCCTGTATTATTTCTCTTAAATACACGTCATCTCGCTTTTCATTTGGAATTTCTATTCCAACAGTATTTTTTCCCGGAATTGTAGAAACTCTGGTAGAAACTGAGCTGGTGTTACGCGCTATATCCTCAGCCAGATTTATTATTTTTGAAACTTTTATACCTGGAGAAGGCTCAAATTCATTTAGAGTAACTACTGGACCATGGTTTATTCCTTTAATTTTTCCTTTCACATTAAAATCTAATAAAATTTTTTCTAAAAACTCAGCACTTTTTGAGTTTTGATTTTTATTATCAGATCTTGATTTTGATTCTAAATTTTTCTCCAAAAAGTTTATGGATGGTAATTTAAAATTTATTTTTTCGAAGAGATTTTTTTCTTCAGCATATTTAAAAGGGAGATCTTGTTGTTTTTTTTCTATAATTGAGTTTTCATTTTGAATTATGTTTTCAGATTCAATGTTTTGTATTTTTTTATATTTTGAAAAAAAACTAAAAAATTTTGAGATAAATAAAAAAATACTTTTGAATTTTAATTCAGAACTGAAAAAAAATAGAAAAATAGAAATTAATAAAGTGATAATTAATAAGTATTCGCTTTTTGGTAAGGCCAAATAATTAACTATTTTTGTCTTAATTGCATTTCCAAGAAAACCCCCATTTCCATTATAAAATAACCAAAAGGATTCATTTTTGTACAAGCTAATACTAACTGCTAAAAAAATTGTGCTGGCAACTAAGGTTAAGATTTTTAAACTGATATTGTTTAGTGCTTTAAAAAATAAAATTCTTAAACCCCATATGGTTATACATGTAGGAAATAAAAATGCAGCTAAACCAAAAGATTGTAAAAAAAAGTCCGATAAAAAATTTCCTATAATTTTTATATAATAAATTAAAAAATTGTATTCTTGTTTTGAAATTTCTTCCCCTGCGGGAGAATAGTTAATAAGAAATATAAAGAAGCCTATGGATATAAAAATTATAACTAAACTTCCAAGTTCAAGTAATCTTTTCTGTATAAATTCAGCAAATTTTATTGACATTTATAATAATACAAGTTCGAATCTGTATATATGCTTTTTACCATTTATTATTATTTTATAAAATATGTTTAAACAAAAAATATTGATATTAGGAGACGGTTTAACAGCAAAGCTTGCCGCGTCTTTATTGTCTAAATTAGATTTAGAAATCGAATTAGTTGCTTTAAAGTCTAATTTGCAAGAAAAAAATAATAGGACCATTGCTATCTCCAATTCAAATTTTAATTTTTTTAAAAAAAATTTTTGTAATATTGAATCAAAAAAAATATTTTGGCCAATTGACAGAATAAAAATTTATGATGATAAAATAAATGTTTCTGAATTACTTGATTTTAATAGTCCAGTAAAAAATACGAATATCGCATATGTTGGTTATAATAATAAAATTAAATTTTTTTTAGAAAAACAAATAAATAAAAATTTAAAGACAAGTTATTTAAAGTTAGAAAAAATAAAAAAAATTATTAAAAATAAAAATTCTTATCAACTTATTCTAAATTGTACGGGAGGCAATTCTTGGATTTCTAAAAATTATTTTAAAAATAAATCTGTAAATAAAAAATATAATCAATCAGCTATTACAACAATTATAAAACATAGCAAAATAGATAATAATATTGCTAGACAAATATTTTGTAAGGAAGGACCTTTAGCTATTCTTCCGCTTGATGTAAATAAAAGCGCAATAGTATGGTCAGTGAAGAATAATATTTTATTAGATAATAGACAAAAAATAAAAAAAGAATTCATCTTTAAACTAAAAAATATATTGAGAAATTTTTTTTTAATCAAAGATATTTCAAAACCAGATTTGCATGAATTAAATTTTTCCCTAAGTGAAAAATATTTTTCTAATAGAATTTTGAACTTAGGCGATAGCTTGCACAAAATTCACCCACTAGCAGGCCAGGGTTTTAATATGACAATTAGAGATCTTGAAATATTAGAGCAAATTTTAAAATCAAAAATTGATTTGGGTTTGGATTTGGGTGACACAACTGCTCTTAATGAATTTTCTGAAAGGGTAAAATATAAAAATTTTGTTTTTGCAAATTCAATTGATTTTACTCACTATATTTTTTCTAAAAAAAATACTTTTTTTAAGAAAATAAGAAATTTTACTCTAGATCAAATAAATCAACAAACTAAAGTTAAAAACTTTTTTCTTACAGTTGCGGACCGTGGATTAAGATTTTAATTATTGAATTGTTTTGTTTTTAAATTTATCTACTATATCAAAATCAATTATATTTTTTAAAATTTCAAATCTTTTCATTATATTTTCAGTTTCAAGTAAAGTTTGTTTTTCATTTATAGTAATTGGCATTATCATGCAAAGAGCATTAACAATGTTTTTAAAGTCCATATTGTTTATTTGTTTCCAATTTAAAGAAAACCCTCTTGTTTTTAAAAATTTTTTCAATTGATTTATATCTAATTCTGAATTTATAAATTCGCCCTTTAATTTTTCTTGAGAAGTGTTTTCTATTTCCGCACTAAGATATTCTACTTTAAATTCTCTAAATAAATATTCATTTTTAACTTCTTCTATAATTTTGAATTTTGAGATGCCTTTTAAATTAATGATATATTTTTTATCTTCTGTTTCGGTAAAGCTTGTAATTTTTCCCAAACAACCAATCGAATAAAGATCTTTTTTTGTTTTTGGTTGAACAATCCCAATTAGTCTTTCATTTTTTAAACTAACATCTACCATTTGAATATATCTTTTTTCAAAAATATTTAATGGTAAATCAGTTTCCGGAAAAAATATTACATTTGAAAGAGGAAAAATTGGAATTTTATTATTCATAGTTTTATTATAACATAACACAGAATATGATTATATGGATTGCATCTTA
>CAZKXT010000079.1:0-3633 GCA_964556965.1 uncultured Alphaproteobacteria bacterium
GATGTTGAAAGAGGACAAGTTTTAGCGAAACCAGGTTCAATAACACCACATACTAAATTTGAAGCTCAGGCTTATGTTTTAAAGAAAGAAGAAGGTGGAAGACATACTCCTTTTTTTACTAAATATAGACCTCAGTTTTATTTTAGAACGACTGATGTAACAGGTGAAGTTGAGCTACCCTCTGGAACAGAAATGGTAATGCCTGGAGATGATGCAAAATTTAAAGTTAAACTAATCACACCAATTGCAATGAGCGAAAAATTAAATTTCGCAATTAGAGAAGGTGGTAAAACAGTTGGAGCTGGAGTAGTGACAAAAATTATAAAATAATCTCTAGGAGTGTAGCTCAATTGGTAGAGTACGGGTCTCCAAAACCCGGGGTTGTGGGTTCGAGTCCCACCGCTCCTGCCAAACGAGAGGGAATTTATGATAAACCCATTAAGATTTTTACAAGAAGTCAAACAAGAAGCTTTCAAAGTTACTTGGCCAACAGGAAAAGAAACTGCTACTGGCGCAGTCATGGTTATAATAATGGCTATTATAGCTGCTATTTTTTTTCTTTTATTAGACCAGTTTTATAAGTTTCTTTTAGATTTAATTTTAACTATCAAATTATAAAATGAAAAAATGGTATATAATTCAAACATACTCAAGCTTTGAAAAGAAAGTTGCTAAAACTTTAGAAGAAAATATAAAAAAAATGAAATTAGAAGAAAATTTTGAAAAGGTATTAATTCCCACACATAATGTGACCGAAGTAAAAAGGGGTAAGCGAGTTCAATCGAAAAAAAAATATTTTCCAGGTTATGTTTTGGTAAAAATGGAAATGAGCAAAGACATGTACCACATGATAAAAGATATTCAAAAAGTGAGTGGTTTTTTAGGAAAAACCGGAGAGCCTACAGCGGTTTCGGAGAGTGACGTGCATAAAATTATGAGCCAAATTGAGGATGGAGTAGTTCAACCCAAATCAGGATCAGCTTTTGATATTGGAGAAAAAGTTCAAGTAATTGATGGACCTTTCGCATCTTTTTCTGGACTTGTAGAAGGTGTAGATGAAGAAAAACACAGATTAAAAGTTTCCGTTTCAATTTTTGGTCGACCAACTCCGGTAGATTTAGAGTATAATCAAGTAGAAAAGGTTTAATTAAATGGCAAAAAAAAAAGAAATAACTGGAATGATTAAATTACAAATAAAAGGCGGACAAGCAAATCCAGCTCCTCCAGTTGGCCCCGCGTTAGGTCAAAGAGGTGTCAATATTATGGATTTTTGCAAAGCATTTAATGAAAAAACAAAAAGTTTTATGGGAAAACCTGTGCCTGTAGTTATAACTGTCTATAAAGACAAAAAGTTTGATTTTGTAATTAAATCTCCACCAGCATCACATTTTATTAAAGAAGCAGCAAAACTAAAAGGCGGTTCACAGGAGCCTGGAAGAGTAATAGTTGGATCAATAACAATGAAACAAGCTGAAAAAATTGCAAAAGATAAAATGAAAGATTTAAACGCTTTCGATCTTAAAGAAGCCACAAAAATTATTTGTGGTTCTGCAAAATCTATGGGTATAGAGGTTAAGGAATAATGAAAAAAAGATCTAAAAGATATAAAAAGCTGAAAGAATCTTCCAAGAAAGATAGTCCGAAAAATTTTTCTGAAGCGTTAACTCTGGTTAAAAAAAATTCAAATACTAAATTTGAAGAGTCAATTGATGCATCAGTGAGACTAAATGTTGCGAAAAGCAAGCAAGAAATTAACTTGAGATCAGTTGTTAGTTTACCATTTGGCACAAAGAAGAAGATAAAAGTAGCGGTAATTTGCGAAGAAAGCAAAATTGAAGATTCAAAAAAATCAGGAGCTGATATTGTGGGATCAGACGATTTGATTGAAAAAATAAGCAACGGATACTTATCTTTTGATAAGTTGGTTTCTACTCCTTCAATGATGGCAAAAATTGGAAAATTAGGAAAGGTACTTGGTCCAAAAGGTTTGATGCCAAATCCCAAATTAGGAACGGTAACAACCGATATAAAAAAAACAGTTAATGAAATTAAATCTGGCCAAGTTGAAATTAAGAATGATAAAGATGGAAACGTTGGTTTTTCTTTTGGGAAAACCAAACAAAGCAATGAACAGTTAGAAAAAAATTTTAATGCTGTATTTGAAGTTATTTTAAAAGAAAAACCTAACAATATTAAAGGAAATTTTATTCTTTCAAGCTACGTGACATCGACAATGGGTCCCTCTTATAAATTTAAAGCAAAAGGCGCGAACTAATTTTATGATGAACAAAGAACAAAAAAAAACCTATATTTCAGAAATGAAAGAGTTTTTTGCCAACAATGAATCCGTGTTAGTTACTCACTATCAAGGATTAACAGTTAATCAAATTGATAGTTTAAGAAATGAAATGAGAACACATGGCATATTGTTTAAAGTAACAAAAAACAGAATTACAAAACTAGCTTTAAAAGACACTAAGTGCAAAGACCTATCAAACCTTTTCACAGGACCTACTGCTGTAGCTTTTTCAAAAGACGCAATATCATCAGCAAAAATTTTAACTAAATTTGCAAAAGAAAATAAATCACTAAAGATAATTGGTGGAATTATGGGAAATGACGTTTTAGACATCAAAGATGTAGCTAAAATTGCCACATTACCAACATTAGAAGAAGCAAGAGCAAAAATAGCCAGTATTTTGCAGACTCCAGCTCAAAAAATAATTAGTATTTTGCTTGCACCAGGCTCAAAAATTGCTATTTTAGCGTCATTAAAAAAATCATAAAAATTCGATTATATGGCAGATCTAAACAAAATTATTGATGAACTTTCGAAACTGACAGTAGTAGAAGCTGCTGATCTTTCTAAACAGCTAGAAGAAAAATGGGGAGTTTCTGCCGCCGCTGCTGTTGCCGCAGCTCCCGCAGGTGCCGCCGCTGCACCAGCAGAAGAAAAAAGTGAATTTTCTATTTTTTTAAGTTCAGCGGGAGATAAAAAAATTAATGTTATAAAAGAAGTAAGAGCGTTTACAGGATTAGGTTTAAAAGAAGCCAAAGATTTAGTTGAGGCAGCCCCTAAAGAAATTAAGGGCGGTGTTGCAAAAAAAGAAGCAGAAGAAGTTAAGAAGAAACTCGAAGCTGCTGGTGCAAAAGTAGAATTAAAATAATTACATAATTTTTTAACTTTTTAGATATTTAAAAGGTTAGAGATCTTTGTTTGATGGATTTATCGTTTACTGAAAAAAAAAGCATAAGAAAAAATTTTGGAAAACTCAAAGAAACTTTATCCATACCCAATTTAATTGAAGTTCAAAAAAAATCGTACTCAACTTTTCTAAATAAAGAAGATTCATCGTCCGAAGGTCAAATTCAAAAAGGTTTAGAAAGAGTTTTTAAAAGCATTTTTCCAATTGAGGAATCTGGCGATAAAGCAACTCTAGAATATATATCATATAGATTTGATAAACCAAAATACCACGTTGATGAATGCAGACAGAGAGGATTAACTTATTCCGCTGCATTAAAAACCACTTTAAGACTTGTTGTTTATGATATCAATCAAGAATCTGCAACTAAACAAGTTTTGTCCGCCAAAGAACAAGAAGTTTACATGGGAGATATTCCTTTAATGAC
>CAZKXT010000080.1:0-3585 GCA_964556965.1 uncultured Alphaproteobacteria bacterium
TTGTAAAAAGGGAAAGATATTCCAAATTGTCATATGCGGGTTACAAAAAAATTTCTAGGTTGGAACCAAGAACTGCGATAATTGCTTTCTCAGTTGAAGAAGTTTATGCAATTGCAGAATTAGTTAGAAGGCAAAAAGGTGGCGCAGCAGTAATTATGGGTTCTTTGAGTCCCAAAACTAGAAATTCTCAAGTAAAATTATATCAATCCGGAGATGTAGATTTTTTAGTAGCAACCGACGCGATTGGCATGGGCATTAATATGAATATTAATAATGTTTATTTTAGTGGTTTAAAGAAATTTGATGGAAAAAAAACTAGAAAATTGAATCTAAGTGAAATTTCTCAAATAGCTGGTAGAGCAGGCAGACATATAAATGACGGTAATTTTGGTGTAACTGGACAATCTGAAACTTTTACTTCTGATGAAATAGAAAAAATCGAGTCTCACACCTTAGAAGAAATAGAATGGATTTACTGGAGAAATTCGGAACTTAACTACGAAAATTATGAAAGTTTATTAAAAAGTTTAGAAAAAAAATCAAGCTCAGAATTATTAAAAAGAGCCAACGATATTGAGGATGAAAAAATATTTAAATTGATGATTAAGGACACAAATATAATTAAAATTATCAATAAAAAAGAATATTTAAAAACTCTGTGGGAATGTTGTCAAATTCCCGATTTTGCAAAAAAAGACTATGGAAAACATTTGGACGTGGTAAAAAAAGTTTTTTCTTTTCTTTCTTCAAAAAATAAAAAAGTTTCTAATTCATATATGAATGAACAACTAAAAAACTTTGATAAATATAATGGTAACATGGATGTTCTATCAAATAGGATATCTAATGTGCGAATATGGTCTTACGTTGCAAATAAAAGAGGATGGGTTGAAAATCAAGACTATTGGGTCGAAAGAACAAAAAATATTGAAGACAAACTTTCAGATCAACTCCATGAAGAACTTACAAAAAGTTTCATCGATAAAAGAATTAGCGTTTTATCCAGAAGCTTAAAACAAGATATTGTGCTTGGAACACAAATTAAGGAAAACGAAAATGTAGAAATCGATGGGCAATTCATAGGAAAGCTTATTGGTTTAAAATTAAATCTAAGCATGCAATCAAACACTTTGGACACGGACATAAAATCTCTCAAAAAAGCAGCTCGACAAGCAATCGCTCCAGAATTAATGAGGAGAGTATCAAAAATTGTAAAAGAAAAAAATTTGATAATTGAGAATGATCAAAAAATTTATTGGCTTAAAAACCCAATAGCAATTTTAATCCCTGGTAAAAATTATCTACAACCAAAAATTAAACTTATTGTTGACGATGCAATTGATATAGATTCAAAACAAAAACTGGAAAAATTTTTAGATGAGTGGATAAAAGAAGTTATTGAAGAAAAGCTTAAGGATCTTGTAAATTTAAAAAATAATAAAGTAAAAAGTGCAAAAGTAAGAGCATTGTGCTTTCAATTGTTTGAAAATAATGGGGTTTTGAAAAGAGAAAAAGTGAATAATTTCATAAAAGAATTTTCAACTGAAGATAAAGCTGAAGCAAGAAAATTTGGAATTAAAATAGGAAGATATCATATTTACCTTCCAAGAATGCTTAAGCCGGCAGCAGTCGATTTAAGGATCAAGCTTTGGAAAAATTTCTATAATATTTCTAATAAAACCGAACCACCAAAATCGGGACTAAATTTTGTTATTGATAAAAACAAAAATATAAAAGAATTTCTTTTGATTTGTGGATTTGAAAACTTTGGAAATTTCTTTGTAAGAATAGACATTTTGGAAAGATTATTTTTAAAAGTAATGGAAAAAACAAAAAATAACAATTTTGAAATGAACTCTGAAATGATGAATTTAGTGGGGTGTAATAAGGAAAATTTAATAATCTTATTTTCTCTTATGGGTTATAAAAAATTATCTGGTACGGACAATAAAAATGATTTATATACCTACAAACCAAAAAAGCAATATGCTATACAAAAAAAAATTAGGATGAAAAAGGATAATGATAACCCTTTCCAAGTTCTTAATAAAATAAATTTTACACAATGAAAAACATTTTTTTTAATAAAAAAAATACCGAAAACCATTCTGAGGATCTTGTTTTAATAACAGCTTTATTGGTGCATGCAGCAAAAATGGATGAAAACTATACAATTGATGAAAAAAAAATAATAGAAAAAGCATTATCGCAATTAACAAAAAAAAAAATTGATGAAATATCTCAAATCATAATTCTAGCAGAAAAAAAAGAGTCTGAAGCAAATCATATATTAAATTTTACTAAAGAAATAAAAAAAAAGGACATAAACTTTAGAAAAGAAATAATCGATATATTGTGGAAAATAGTTTTGTCAGATGGCAAATCAGATATGTATGAATCGAATTTGATAAGAAGAGTATGTGGGCTTCTTTATATATCTGATAAAGAAAGTGGAGAAATAAAACTAAAAAATAAAATATGACTTACATTGTTAAAGAGGAATGTATAAAATGTAAACTCACAGATTGCGTGGAAGTTTGTCCGGTAGATTGTTTTTATGAAGGCGAAAATATGCTTGTAATAAATCCGGATGAGTGTATAGATTGTGGTGTCTGCGAACCGGAATGCCCTATTGATGCCATTAAATCAGATGCGGAAGATGGTGCAGATAAATGGGTAGAAATAAATAGAAAATATTCTACAATTTGGCCAAATATTGTAAAAAAGAAAGACCCTCCAAAAGATGAACAAAAATATAGAAATGAACAAGACAAGTTTAAAAAATACTTTAGCGAAAAACCTGGAAAATGAAAAAAAATAAAAAAAAAATATTAAAAAAAAATAAAAAAAGAGGTAGACCTAAAATTAAGAAATTAGGAAAAAGTTCTAACCTTGGAAAAGTTGAATCCGTAGAAAAAAATCTAAAATTTAATGAACAAAAAATTGAAATTAAAAAAATAAAAAAACAACCTGTAGAAAAACGAATATTTAATATAAAAGATCACGTTGTATATCCCAAGCATGGAGTGGGAAAAATTATAGGTGTTGAAAAAGCTTTAATAGGTAATATTGAAATACAATTTTATAAAGTATTTATAGAAAAGGAAAAGCTTACACTTAGCATTCCACTTAATCAACAATCTCATTTAAGGTCAATTTCAAGCTTGCACCAGATAAACAAATCGGTCTCGATTCTTAAATCAAAACCAAAAATCAAAAGAACAATGTGGAGTAGAAGAGCACAAGAATACGAACAAAAAATAAATTCTGGAAAAATCTATGAGCTGGCAGAAGTGGTTAGAGATTTAAATAAAAATACAGATATGAGCGCAGATCAATCTTATAGTGAAAGACAATTATTTGAGAAAGCTTACGAAAGATTAATTAGTGAAACTGAAGTTGTTCTCAAATCTGGATACGAAGTAGCACAAAAAAAAATAGACAAAGCTTTAAACCGAAATCAAAACGCAGAATAAAAAAAGCGCCCCCAACGACAAATCAGAGGCGCTAATATTCTTTAGATAAAAATAAGCTTATCTTCTTCTTCTTCTTTTTTTACCTTTTTTCTTTTTACCTTTTTTCTTT
>CAZKXT010000081.1:0-3555 GCA_964556965.1 uncultured Alphaproteobacteria bacterium
AAATGCATAGGGAGATAAATTTTTATCATTTCCTTTGTTTCCCAATGAAGCAGAAGTCGCTGAATATATAAGCTTTATATTATTTTTAAGGCAGTAATTAAAAATAGCATTGGTGCCTATCGAGTTAGAATTAATACATTCACTCATATTTAAAAAACTTTGATAAATCCTAGCAAACTCACCAAAATGAAAAATAGAGTTTATATTTTTGGGATTTTTTAAAACATGATTAATGTTTTTCGTATCGGCCTTGATATATGAAACTCTTTTATTTTTAATATGATTTTTTTTTGAACCTGCGGAATAATTATCAACGCTTATTATCTTAAATTTCGTTTTCTTAAGCAAAAGTATAATTAAATTTGTTCCAACAAAACCCGCGCCACCAGTAATAACAATTACATTTTTTTTCATAATTAGTTTAGATAAAGGCTATTACTTCTCCCAAATAACTTTTTTGTTATTAAAATTAAATGATCTATCAATCATATAATTTGCAATTTCTTGAGAGTTAAAGTGTTTATGGTACTTAAACCATCCTTTTTTTGCTATTTTAATTCGCTGTTTATCATCAACAGCATAACGATCAAGTTTTTCTGAGAGGTCATGAATATTGTTATAGAATATAATTTCATTATCGTTAAAAAAATCACCAAATTTAGTTTTTTTATCAATAAAAGTTAATAAACCATTGCCCAAAAGAGACGCAATACGATTACTCGAATAATATTTTTTTGGCTCACCTCTGCTTAAGTTGAGAGCCATTTTTGATTTATAAATAGTGTTAAAAAAATTTTCTGCCCATATAGGCTGTCTACCGTTGAGACCGTAAATGTCAAATTTTAGCCCTGGATTTTTTGATATTAAATCATTTATAAAATCCTCTCTTCCATCTAGCTTACCAAGTTTAAGAACTCCCCTATTAACTCCATGACTCATCGCAAAAAAAACATCATAAATTGGTTTTGGATTTTCGAATGCTTTTAATCTTTCAACAGAGGTATCAACTGGTATTGGAAAGAAGTGAAAAAAGTTATTTTTGCCTTTAAAATCAAGCACATCTGGATTAGTTGTTACAAACGTGTGATCAATAAACTCAAGTTTTTCTATGACCTTGTCTCTATTTTTTTCATAGTCTGGGCCATTTTTAATTAATGGATCTTCAAACCACTGTGAAATTATAATATTTTTATTAAAAATTTTAATCTTTTCTAGAGTGTCTTTGTATATTAAATCCGCATGACCCAGCACTATGAGATCTGGATTATAATTTTGTACAGTATTTATAAGTTTTTTATTAAGCAGGGCTCTGGAATTTAAGTTATAAAATCTGGATGTTCTCACTAAATCACGATCACTAAAATTAAGTACGCTATGTCCCAGTTTGACAAAGCCAGAAGATAATTTTTGACCAATAGACACAAAAAATAATCTTCCATCATGTCTTTCGGAAAAGTTTGTAATATGAAGTATTCTTAGCTTTTTCTCTTTTTTAAATATTTTATTTTTTAAATTTAAAGAACCGTTGAGACTTGATCCATTCAGACAGTTATTTCTTATTCTGTCAATTTTTTTAACTGTTAAATTTAGATCGTTTTTAAAATTATCATAAGCAAGTTTAGATATTTTTTTTCTATAATTTGGATTTTTAATAAAATTATCCATTGCATCAAATACAGAATCAGAGCTAACATCATTCAAAACAATCCCATTAGTTACAGTTTCTGGCAAACCACCTCTATCGCTTACTATAGTTGCGCAACCTCTGCTACTCGCTTCGAATCCAATTCTGCCCATTGGCTCCTGCCATTTAGAACAACCAACCGCAATACTTGCCTCATTGTAGTGTTGAAGTATTTTTTTATGTTCTAAAAATCCAAGCTTTGACAATCTTGGATGATCTACCTGAATTTTGGCACGAGGTTCATCACCTATAACATATGATTTCCAAGCAGGATATTTTTCAAGGATTCTAACAATCGCATCACAAAAAATGTCATATCCTTTTGCATAATTTAGTCTTCCAACGAAGAGTATTATTTTCTTTTTTTTCTTATTATAATTTTTTTTATTAACACTTGGATAAATTACACTTATTTTAGGGTCATTCATATTAAGATTTGTATTTTTAAAAAATCGTTCTTTGGTCCATTCACTGACAAAGACTAAATGAGTTGCTCTTTCAAAAATATAATTTCTTTGCTTTATCGAGATAGATCCTCTGAGAGTCAACGGATCATTATGAAAATAGAATACTATTTTTATCTTATCTTGTTGTTTAGCAATGTGGTTAAAAACTGCCGGTCTATTATGAATTTCAACTAAATCATAATTATATTTTTTATAATATTCTAAAAATTTCTCAGTATATTTTATATTTGAACTTTCAAAAAAAAACTTTCTGAAATTAATGTTTTTATAATTTCCATGAAATTTTTCTTTATACTCAGTGGATCCAAAAACAGTAATTCCATTTTTAAACTTGCTTAATGCATTTGTGTCATTAACTAACAACGATACAGCCCCAGCATATTTGGGAGAAAAATTTTCTTTATAAGGCAACAATATTGAAATTTTTTTCATAAATAAATTTTCATACCATCATAAGCAGGTTTTACATTTCTCGGTAGAATCTTCAATAAGAAACTATAATCTAATTCGTGGTGCAAATTAGTTAAAATTGCCTTTGATGGCTTAAGTCTTTTTATTATGTCTAATGCTTCATTCAAACAAAAGTGAGTGGGATGTTTTGTGATTCTGAAGCAATCTATTATAAGATAGTTTAAGTTTTTTAAATGAAGCATGTTGTTTTTTGATAGTTTACTACAATCGCTTAAATAAGCAAATTTTTCAAAAATAAAAGCTGACGATTTGATTAAACCATGTTGAACCTGGATAGATTTGATTGTTATTTTTTCTGATTTTGATTTGCCCACGATTATTTTGTCCTTAATTTTTTTAGAAATCAGTATAGGTTTATATCCTAAATTTTCTTGAAAACAATACTTGTAAGTTTTGTACAAATAATTAATTGTTTTAGTATTGCCAAGTATTCTTAATTTTTTTTTACCATATTTGAAATAAAAAGATCTTAGCTCAGGAATGCCTGCTGTAGCATCAGCATGTTGATGAGTTATTAAAATATCATTTAAATCGGTGATATTATTTTTAAGAAATTGAAATCTTAAATCTGGAGAAGCGTCGATGAGTATTTTGTTTTTACCTTTTTCAATATACAGAGAACATCTAGTTCTTAAATTTTTTTTATTTTTTTTGCACTTTCCCCAAAAACCATCAGATCTAGGAACTCCTAGAGAACTTCCACAACCCAATATTTTTATTTTAGTTTTTTTCATTAAATAGAGAATAATTTATTAAAGTTATTGCTCGTAATGCTATTTATATTTTTTAGATTGCTTTTTTTTAATTCTGCCAATTTCATAGCGGTGTATTCAATATAGGAAGGTTCATTACTTTTCCCTCTAAATGGATGTGGTGCTAAAAAAGGAGAATCTGTTTCAATTAAAATTTTTTCTAAAGGAATTTTACTAGCAG
>CAZKXT010000082.1:0-3542 GCA_964556965.1 uncultured Alphaproteobacteria bacterium
TCTCCCCCACCTAATGCTAATCCTGAAGGTGCTGATATAACTGGATTTTTGCAGTATTTTAAATGCTTACATGTTTCTTGAAAATATTTGATAAATTTTTCAACCGATTTCAAATCTTTCTTTTGAATAAACTCCATAACATAGTTCAAATTCACGCCAGCAGAAAACTGCATGCTTTCATTAATAATAATTAGTGGTTTGTCTGTGGCTTTCATTAATGCATCCATTGAATTATAATCTAAAGCATTCGCTTTAGTATTAAACTCAACTATATTAAAATCATTAAATCTAAAAATTTCGGCTGAATCATTTTTTTCTATTTTAACTACTGATTTTTTTATTTTCGCTAATGTCTCAATGTTTGTATATTTTTGTCTTTCGTCATAAAATTTCTTTGAGCTATTCTTTTTTAAATTTTCTAAAAAAGGATTGCTGTCTATGTTTCCAATTTTAGAGAAAAAATTATCAAGTCCTATAGACTCAAGCATTTCAAAAGGACCCATAGACCAATTAAATCCAAGCCTTAAAGCTTCGTCTATATCATTATATTCTTTAGTTATTTGTGGGACTAAAGATGAAGAATATAAAATTATTTTTGAAATTACAGACCAGGCATACTTGCCATATTTATCATTTCTATTAATTAATTCTAAAAGGTTTATTTTTTTTATTTGTAGATCAATTTTTTTTGAAGGAAAATATTTATTTTTATTTAAATCAAGAGCTTCTAAAATTTTTTTACCATCTGATTTATTAATCCTATAAAATCCTCCTTTACCTTTTCGGCCTGTATAACCGGTTTCAATTAATTTTTGTATTATTGGAATATCTTCAGTTACTTTCTGAAATTCATCATTTTTAGATAATTCTTTTTTAAAGCTTTTTAATACATCAGACATTAAATCTATACCGATTAAATCATATAAAGCAAAAACTCCTGTTTTTGGTATACCCATTGGTCTTCCAAAAACTGCATCTGCCTCTTCTACTGACAAATTCATTTTTATTGCCTCAGTCATAGCAATTTGCATTGCGTAAACTCCTACTCTGTTACCTAAAAATCCGGGTGTGTCACCACATATGATTACGCCTTTGCCTAGTTTGCTTTCACAAAAATTTTTTAATAAATTAATTTTATTTTTATCATTTGATTCTTCTTTGACAATTTCAAGTAATCCCATGTATCGAACTGGATTAAAAAAATGTGTTATACAGAAATCTTTTTTATCTGAGCTTGATAATTTTTGAGAAAGAATTTTTAAAGGTATCGTCGATGTATTTGAGGAAACTATAGAATCTTTTTTTCTTTTCTTAAATATTTGTTCATAAATCTTATGTTTTATATCTATTCTTTCTACGACTGCTTCAATAATCCAATCAGCATCTGCAACATTCTCAAAATCATCAGAAATATTGCCTATTTTAAGAATATTAATCTTAGATTGTTCAAATAATAATGGTGGACGTGATTTTAATATTTTTTCTTTTGCTTTTTCAGCAATCTCTGTTTTTAAATCGAGTAATACCACAGGAATATTGGCGTTACATAAATGAGCAGCAATCCCACTGCCCATCGTTCCTGAGCCTATAACAACAACTTTATTAATATTCATAACGAATTGGTCGGGGCGGCAGGATTTGAACCTGCGACCCTCTGGTCCCAAACCAGATGCGCTACCAGGCTGCGCTACGCCCCGATCGACTGTTTTTATAGGTTAATTATACGTTTTTGGCAATTGAAAGATAAGCGCTATAGAAGTAAATAATAGCTATGATCCAGCATATTACAAAACCTTTTAAATATTTTTTTAAATTAGAATCTTCTTCAGGTCTTCTTCTTTTGTTTGCAGCTATAATTGCTCTCTTTATAAGTAATGGAAATTATAGTGAGGACTATTTTCAAATACTTCAAAAATACATAACTATTGGTACTGAAAAATTTGGTTTAAAACTTACCATCATTCATTGGATTAATGATGTCTTAATGGCTATATTTTTCTTTGTAGTTTCTTTAGAAATCAAAAGAGAATTTTTACAAGGAGAGCTTTCTAATCCTAAACAAGCAATGTTACCAATTATTGGTGCTTTTGGTGGAATGTTGGTTCCTGCATTATTTTATATATTTATTAATTTTGGAGATAGCACTACTCTAAAAGGTTGGGCAATTCCATCTGCAACTGATATTGCTTTTTCATTAGGTGTTTTGTCTCTTTTAGGAAAAAGAGTTCCTCTTTCATTGAAAGTATTTTTAACAGCACTAGCAATAATTGATGACCTAGGAGCAATAGTAATAATAGCTTTTTTCTATTCTGGAAATGTAGAGGCAAAATATTTGTTATTAATGCTTGTTGCCATTATAATTTTAATAGCTTTAAATAAACTTAAGATTAAAAACTTTTTACCTTATCTAATTGTAGGTGTGTTTTTATGGGATTTTACACATCAATCTGGGGTTCATGCTACAATTTCTGGCGTTCTATTGGCCTTAACTATTCCTCACAATGTTAAAGATCAAAAACAATCATTACTATTAAAATTAGAACATGCTTTATCTCCTTACGTTGCATTTGGAATAATGCCTATATTTGCATTTGCTAATGCAGGTGTTTCTTTAGAGGGTTTAACTTTTTCATCATTATTGACACCTGTCCCATTAGGAATTGTATCAGGCTTATTCTTTGGAAAGCAGATTGGAGTTTTTGTATTCTCTTATTTCTCAGTAAAATTAAAATTAGCAGATAAACCAAACAACTCATCTTGGAGTGCTTTTTATGCAGTATCAATTCTTACCGGAATAGGTTTTACAATGAGTCTATTTGTAGGAAATTTGGCTTTTGCAAATAACTTACAGTATATGGATGGAGTTAAAATTGGAGTTTTATTTGGTTCTCTGCTTTCAACTCTATTTGGATATTTCTTATTATTGATTTTTACAAAAAAATGATCAATCCTAAAATTATAAAAATCGCATCTAATACTAAATATGAAGGCTTAAAAAATATCTATACACATAGATCATCTATTAAAAATAAATTATGTGGTGATAAAATAAGCTTAGAATTAGTCGCAAATAAAACTAAAATTAATTCAATAAGATACAAAACTGAATCTTGTATATTGTGTGAAGCATCAGCAAGTTTGCTTGCAAATAAAATGAGGCATTATTTAATCAAAAATATAAAAAAAGATGTCGATAGATTAAAAAAAACAATTGTAGATAAAGATTACAAAATTCCTTTAAAATTTAAAGAATTTAGAGATTTAATTGATAAAAATAATCTTAATAGAGTTAATTGCATTATTTTGCCATTGGAAGCTCTGTTAAAAGCATTTAAATTATGAAAAAAATTTTAGTATTTTTTTTAATTATGTTTGGATTCTTCTCTAAAGTTTCAGCAAATTATACAAAATTAGCTTATGATTTTGAATTTAATGGAATTGAAGGAAAAACTATTAAGCTTAGTGACTATAAAAATAAAATAATAGTTGTAGTAAATGTAGCAAGTCGATGTGGTTTTACAAATCAATACAATGGGCTTCAA
>CAZKXT010000083.1:0-3524 GCA_964556965.1 uncultured Alphaproteobacteria bacterium
GCCAAGATTAAATCTCATCAACTAATGTTAAGAACTGGAATGATTAAGCAGTCTTCCGCAGGAATTTATTCATGGCTACCATTAGGTTTTAAAATTTTAAAAAAAATTGAACAAATAGTTAGAGAAGAACAAAATAATATTGGAGCCCAAGAAATGCTAATGCCAACTATTCAATCAGCCGAAATATGGAAAGAAAGTGGAAGGTATGCAGACTACGGAGAAGAGATGTTGCGTATAAAAGATCGACAAAATAGAGAAATGCTCTACGGCCCTACAAACGAAGAACTAATTACAGAAATATTTAGATCTAGCATTAAATCATACAAATCATTGCCACAATTATTATATCATATTCAATGGAAGTTTAGAGATGAGCTTAGACCAAGGTTTGGAGTTATGCGTTGCAGAGAATTTTATATGAAAGATGCCTATTCATTTGATTTAGATGATAAAGGTGCACAAATATCTTATAATAAAATGTTTTTTGCTTATTTAAAAACTTTCAAAAGATTGGGTTTAAAAGCTATACCCATGGCAGCAGATACGGGACCAATAGGAGGAGATTTATCACACGAATTTGTAATTCTAGCAGATACCGGCGAAAGCAAAATATATTCTGATAAAAGAATTTTTGACGTTGATGTTGAGTCATATGACGCATCAGAAAAAGCAATTGAAAAAATGAGATCAGAATTTGGAAAATATTATGCCGTAACAGATGATAAGTTTAATAAAAAAGAATTTGATCAAAAGGTAAACAAGAAAGACCAACTAGAAACAAGAGGCATTGAAGTTGGGCATATTTTTTATTTTGGAGATAAATATTCCAAACCATTAAATGGAGTTGTTAGCACCAAGGAAGGATCGTCCGTAGCAGTTAAAATGGGATCTTATGGCGTTGGAGTTTCAAGGTTAGTTGGCGCAATTATCGAAGCCAAATATAATAATGAAATAATGGTTTGGCCAAATTCTATTGCTCCGTTTCAGGTTGCTGTCATTCCTAATATTAAAAAAAATGATAAATCTAATTTAGAAAAAGCGGAAAAACTTTATAAATTTCTTAAAAAGCAATCCATAGATGTTTTGCTTGATGATACAGATGAAAGTTTATCATACAAGTTTAAAAAATTTGACTTACTTGGTATTCCAAACCAAATTATAGTCGGATCAAAATCTACAGATGATAAATTTGAATTTAAGAAGCCTGGCATGCAATCTGAAAATTTAAAAATTCAAGAAATAATAAAAAAACTATAATCAGAAGAGTATATCAAATTGATTTCACAGACTGAAAAAACCATCGCTTTAAGATATTTAAAACCCAGAAGAAACGATGGATTTTTGAAAATAATTAAATTTTTTTCATTTACAGGCATTGCTTTAGGAGTTGCAATTTTAATTATTGTAATGTCGGTAATGAATGGTTTTAGAGCAGAGCTTGTGGAAAAAATACTTGGTTTTAATCCTCATATTACAATCAAACCTTATGATCAAAAAATAGAATTAAATAAGATAAATGAGTTAGAAAAACACGAAGAGATAATTAGTAGATCTGTCAGATCTTACTCAGGGGAAGCGGTTATTTTTTCAAAAAATAACACCAAAGGAATAATAGTTAGAGGCTATTCAAAAAATGATTTAGAACAAATGTCTTTGCTTAAGGACAGCATCATCGATGGTTCTCTGAATGATTTCGAATCCAATTCAGTCTCTATAGGAAAAGATTTAGCTATTGCTTCAGATATAATTGTAGGAGACAAAATACAGATATTATCTACAACAAGTATAGAAACTCCATTTGGAAATTTACCTACGCAATCCGACTATATAGTAACTTCTGTGTTTAGTAGTGGACTTAGCGATTTTGATGGAAACGTTATTTTTATGCCAATCGATGAAGTGCTACCATTGTTTGGGGTTCCAGAAGAAGAAGTAAGAGTCGAGATATTTTTAAAATCTCCAGAAAAAATTGAATCTATAAAAGAAGATATTCAAAATTTATTTAATGAACACTACGTTTATTCTTGGGCAGATCTAAACAAATCTTTTTTTGCAGCCCTTAAAGTTGAAAGAAATGTGATGTTTATAATTCTTACTTTAATAATTGTAGTGGCCGCTTTTAATATTATTTCAGGCTTAACAATTTTGGTCAAAAACAAAACAAAGGATATAGCGTTATTAAGAACTATAGGTGTAAGCAGAAAATCTATTGTTAAAATATTTTTTTTAACAGGGTTTTTAATCGGTTTTTTTGCAACTCTTTCCGGAGTGATATTTGGTGTTTTATTTTCTTTCTATGTTGAAGAAATTAGGGAACTTATAACGTTCTTATTTAATATCCAATTATTTCCTGAAGAAATATATTTTTTAAGTAAAATGCCTTCAGAAATAAATATAATTTCAATTTTAATTATATCTGGCTTTTCATTAACCATAACAATTTTTGCATCTCTATTTCCTTCTTTGGCTGCTGCAAAATTAGATCCCGTGAAAGCATTAAAATATGAATAAAGATTTACTAAAAATATCTAATTTGTCTAAAGAATTTTTAACAGCAAATTCAAAGATAAAAATTTTGAAAAAAATAAATGTTAAAATCGCATATGGAAAAATAGTTGCTCTGGTCGGTCCTTCAGGATCTGGAAAGTCTACTTTGTTACATTTAATAGGCCAGTTAGACACCGTCACTTCAGGAGATATTTTTTTTGAAAACATAAACTTATCTAATGTTGATGAGCAAGAAAGAGATAATATAAGAAGAGATAAAATTTCAATCGTGTATCAACAGAATAATTTGCTTTACGATTTTAATGTGCTCGAAAATGTTATCATGCCACTACTCAATAAAGGAATTGATAAAAGAACTGCGGAACAAAAAGCATTAAAGATTCTTAAAAGTGTAAAAATGTCTCATAGAATATCTCATTTTCCTGATCAATTGTCTGGAGGTGAGCAACAAAGAACAGCGGTTGCAAGAGCGGTGGTAGTTGAACCAAATCTAATTTTAGCTGATGAACCCACGGGAAGTCTAGACAGATTGACAGCCTCGGAAGTTTTTAATCTTCTTGTAGGACTTAGATCAAAAAAGAGATCGATAATTTTTGCAACTCACAATAGAGAGTTAGCTGAACTTGCGGACTACAAGTTAATACTTTTTGATGGTAAAGTTCGTGTTGAATGAAAGAAAAAATTAAAAAAAAATTTACACATCTAAAAATTCATTCTCAATATTCAATATGTGAAGGCGCATTAAAAATATCTGATTTAGCAGAATTTTGTAAAAAAAACGAAACACACGCATTGGCCATTTGTGACACAAATAATTTATGTGGAGCAATAGAATTTTCTGAAAAAATTTCTAATGTTGGGACTCAACCAATCATTGGTGTTCAAATAAAATTTAAATATAAAAATAAATATGGTAAAATAGCTTTGTACGCTAAAGATATTGAGGGATACAAAAACTTAACAAAGCTTTCATCTCGATCTTATTTAAATATTAAAGAAACTGAAGAACCTCATTG
>CAZKXT010000084.1:0-3517 GCA_964556965.1 uncultured Alphaproteobacteria bacterium
TCATCATCTAATTTGATTCTTCCTTTAATTTCTTTAAATAATTTCTTTTGAAGCTTTTCAGCATCCTTCATTTGGAATTTTGTATAAGCATTTTCTTCTTCTAGATATTTACGAACTTCAGGGTTGAGTTTTGAGCTATCTTGTAGAATTTCCAAAATATTATCCTGATGTATCCAAGAATATTCATCTTTTAACTCATAACCATGATAATTTTTAATCTCTAATTTTTTTCTTAATTGTGGTATTTTCATAAAAATAGATTTTTATATGAATATTTTTATAATCGGAACAATAATTTTAGTTATAATTTTCTTATTTCTTTCGTGGTTTATTAGAGCAAATACAACAAAAATTGCTAAAGCGGTAAGAGGTTTATTGATTATTTTGTCTTTAATTCTGGGAATTATCCTTCTTATAGGAGGAAGAATACTATTTTCTCTTCCTTTATTTTTTATAGTTATGAGTGCTCTTAAAATTAAAGGTCTTACGGCCTTTCAAATTTGGAATTTGTGGAGGGTTATTAATTATTTAAGAAGCACGGGGAGGTTTTCTTATTTTGGTCAAAGCAATCAACACGCCTCACCAAACAATCTAACTTTAGAAGAAGCCTATAAAATTTTAGGATTAAAAAAAGGTTGTTCAAAATCTGAAGTTGTTAAGGCCTGTAATACTTTACAAAAAAAGTTACATCCAGACATGAATCCCGATTCAAATACTGAGCGCTTAAGTCAAATAATTAATGAAGCAAAAGATTTGGTCCTTAAAAATGATTTTGTTTAGCCAAGGAGTTCTAAAAATTTATTAAAAACCTTTTCCACCTTTATCGAATCAGGTTCAGCTCTGGTTCCGTGTGTTATATCATCCAAAGATACATTTTCGGGAGTTATTTGATGTTGATGTTTGCTATAGTCGCTATAAGCTCTTGGAGTGTCTATCAATAAAACAATACTTGGAATGGAACGTTGACAACAAATATGGTGAGGAAAAGTATCATTACCTATATAAAAATTACAACAAGATGCGATGCCTGAAATTTGATTAATAGGAAGATCGTGAATTGATGTTACGTTTTCTTTTCCAATTTCATTAATTATTTTTTCTGATAAGGCAGCTTCATTTTTTCCCACCAAAATAAAAAAGTGCGAATTAACTTTTTGTTTTATTTTATTTATTAGTTTTATGAAATTTTCGATAGGCCACCGATTTGTTGGGCCAGAAGAACTAGCGCCTATAAATATATTTTTTTTTTCTTTTTTTATAAATAAACTTGATTTTTGTTTTTCTTCTTGACTTATAAAAAACTTTGTTTCCGTTTTGCAATCATCGATATTCAAAGCTTGTTTTGTAAAATTTTGAGCAGCTTTTACCAAATGTAGTTTATTTTTTCTAAAAAATGGATAACAATTGACTTCTGGAATTCCGGCTAATTTTCCAGCAATTTTTAATCTTATGCTCGGATAGAAGATATATAACTTATCTAGTTTTTTGCTTCTTAAAAAATTTGAAAATTTAAATATATCAATAAACCTTTTGTTGTATTTATTTATATAGCTAATATTTTTAAACGCAGGGTCAGATTTTAATATTAGTGGAATTTTTTCTGAAAATGTAATCAATTCAATTGGTCCATGTTTTTTTGCGATTTCATGAACATAAGAAAGGTGTAGTAGATTTGCTCCTATCCCAACATAGCTTAGTAGAGCTCCAGTATACATAATATGATTAGTTAAATGCTTTTTAACATTTTATAAACAATTTTTTTACCAAAAATTTTTGGTTTCCAAGACCATCTTTTTAATTTTTTAACTGTATCTTTTATATCTGCCACAATTACATTTTGTTCTTTTTTTCTTAAATATTTTTTTTCAATTAAAATATGATCTTTATAATTTATTTTGTAATATTTAAAGGCATACTTTATAATTTCTCTAACCGAAGTAGATTTGCCAGTTCCAATAATCATACTGCATGGTTTTAATTTTGTCATTAAATATGCGGCTTTTACCATTTCAGTTATCCAACCAAAATCTCTAACAGCATTTATATTTCCTACTTTCAATTTAAGTTTTGGATTACTTTTTATTGTTTTTACTTTTTGACAAACTTTTTTAACCAAAAAGTTATTCGGTCTAAGCGGAGATTCGATATTGAAAAATATACCACTATAACACTCCACTCCCCTTTTTTGATACTTTTTAACCAATTTAAAAGATTTCATTTGTGCCAAGGCGTAAGGGCTGTCTGGTGTGTTCAGTTTTGAGCGAAGTGAGATTTTTCCTTTACCACCCTTAAAAATATAACCACTATTTGCTTTAAAAAATTTGGTTTTAATTTTTTTTTCTTTAATAACCTTGAGAAAGAGTTTTGCGCCCGTAAATAATGAATTTATAGTTTCCGAGGCATTCGAGTAACTTTTTGGAACTGAACTTATTCCAGCAAGGTAAAATATAATTTTAGGCCGATACTTGAAAAGTAATTTTTTTATATCATTTTTTTTTAGAATATTTAATTTTACAAATTTAACTTTTTTATGAATTTTTAGAAATTGGTAATTTTTTTGATATCCAGCTTTTTGTCTTGTTGAAACAATCACATGTTTTTTTTTTGAAAGTAGTAATTTACTTAAATAAGCTCCAATTACACCAGATCCAACTATGAGTACCTTTTGTTTTTCCTGCTTGATTTTCATTTTAGATTAAATGTATCATAACAAAGAAATTATGATTGAAGAAGAAGTATACGGAATAATTCCAGCGACCATGTCTATTTTGAAGGACGATTTAACTTTAGATATGGAAAAAACTCTTAAGCATGCTGAAAATTTGCTTGAGGATGGTTCCAATTTTGTGGTTTTTTTTGGTTCAACGGGGCAGTCTCAATTGATTTCCTTTAATGAAAAAAAATCTTTTATAAAATATTGTGGAAAATCTAAGCTCAAGAATCGTTTTATAATTGGAACTGGATCAAATTCGCTTCAGGAAAATATTGAGATTTTAAAAATTGCACAAGAGCAAGGCATATATTTTAGCTTGCTTATGGGAAGTGCTTATTTTTCTTATAATGAAGATGGAGCTTATAAATGGTTTTCCAAACTGATCGACCAGCTTCCTAAAGCTAAAATACTAATATACAATTTTGAACAACTTTCTGGATTTAAATTCAGTGTTCAGTTAGTTGAAAGATTAGCGAAAAATTATTCGCAGATAATTGGAATTAAAGATAGTACAGCAAATTTATATAATAAACTCAAAATACCCAACTTTAAAATTTTTGTTGGGAGCGAAGTTCGTTTGTTGGAAAATTTAGAATTAGGTGGAGCGGGTTTGATCTCAGCAACTGCGAATATCACATCATCGTTGGCAAGAAACGTATATGAGTCATTTAAAAAAGGGAAAGTAGAAACAGATCAAAATAATCACTTGATTGCTGTCAGGAAAGTTTTTGATAATTATAACTTAATAAGCGCTCTCCACTCTTATAAAGCAGAAGAAAATTCATTTTATAATAATATTATTCC
>CAZKXT010000085.1:0-3486 GCA_964556965.1 uncultured Alphaproteobacteria bacterium
TGGGGACAATCAGCAAAAGGTTTAAAAACAAGAAAAAATAAAAGAACAGACAAATTTATTATAAGCAGAAGAAAGAAGAGATTGTAATGTCAAGATCTATTTGGAAAGGACCATTTGTAGATCCCAACCTTATTAAAAAGGTAAATTTGCAAAAAGAAACATCGAGCAAAAATCCGATTAAAACGTGGTCGAGAAAATCAACAATCATTCCAGATTTTGTTGGATTGAGTTTTTTAGTTCATAATGGATTAAAATTTATACCAATAACAATTTCTGAAGATATGGTTGGGCACAAGTTAGGTGAATTCTCTCCAACTAGAAAATTTGTGGGACATACACCAGCGGATAAAAAGGAAGCGCAAGAAGCAGCGGCAGCATCAGTTAAGGCGGTGCCAGCTAAGTCAGCACCAACAGCAGGATCTAAAGGCGAGGCGAAGAAATGAAAATAAAAAATAAACAAAAAAATGAAAATATTGTAAAAGCAATTAACAAAAACGTTAAATCAAGTCCGCGTAAAGTAAATCTTATTTTGAAAAGCATAACTGGAATGGGTGTAGGCGAAGCAGTAAAAAATTTAACTTTTGCTAGAAAAAGAATAGCGCATGATATTAAAAAAACGGTGCAATCAGCTGTTGCAAATGCAGAAAATAATTATCAATACGACATTGATAAACTTTATATTAAAGAAGCTTATGCTGGAAAAGCTATTGTTCTAAAAAGATTTAGAGCGCGTGCCAAAGGTAGAGCGAGTCCTATTAAAAAACCATATAGTAATGTGACAATTGTATTAAGCGAAAACAAAAAGGTGGAGCATGGGACAAAAAGTTAATCCGGTAGGTTTAAGAGTTGGAATCA
Source organism: uncultured Alphaproteobacteria bacterium (assembly GCA_964556965.1). Taxonomy (GTDB): domain Bacteria; phylum Pseudomonadota; class Alphaproteobacteria; order Pelagibacterales; family Pelagibacteraceae; genus CAZKXT01. The sequence continues at coordinate 856 of CAZKXT010000085.1, forward strand.
ACAGAGGTTGGGATTCAGTTTGGTTTGCTAAAAAAAAGGAATACGGAAATTATTTAATAGAAGATTATAAAATTAGAGAATATATAAAAAATAATGTGGGCAACTCCGGGGTTTCCAAAGTCCAAATAGAAAGAACTTCTAAAAAATGCATTGTAACCATCTATACTTCAGGATTTGTAATTGGTAAAAAAGGAAGTGATATTGAGAAAATAAAAAAAAATCTTGGAAAATTTTCTAAGCATGAACTTAGTCTTAATATTAAAGAAGTAAAGAAACCAGAATTAAATTCTTTTTTGGTTGCCGAAAATATTGCTCAACAATTGGTAAAAAGAATTGCATATAGAAGGGCCATGAAAAGAGCTATCCAGTCAGCTTTGAGACTTGGCGCCAAAGGTATTCGAGTTTGTGTTAGTGGAAGATTAGCAGGAAATGAAATTGCTCGTTCTGAATGGTTAAGAGAAGGAAGTGTTCCACTTCATACTTTAAGAGCAGACGTAGATTATTCTGAAGCTGAGGCTTTAACAACATATGGAATTATAGGAGTAAAAGTTTGGATTTATAAAGGTGAAATTTTTAAAAATGAACAAAAAAAATAATTGGAGAAATTAAAAAATGTTACAACCCACAAGAACAAAATATAGAAAAGCGCACAAAGGCCGCATACATGGTTTTGCGGGAAGAGGACAACTTTTGAATTTTGGAGCGTATGGCTTGAAAGCTATTGAAGCTGAAAGAGTTATATCTAAACAGATAGAAGCAGCAAGAGTAGCATTAACTAGACATATGAAAAGAACTGGAAAAGTTTGGTTAAGAATATTTCCAAATATACCAGTATCAAAAAAACCAACAGAAGTTAGGATGGGGAAGGGCAAAGGTTCTCCAGAATATTGGATTTGCAGAGTTAAACCAGGAAGAATTTTATTTGAAGTAGATGGTGTGAGTGAGGAAGTAGCAAGAGAAGCGTTGTACAAAGCATCTGCAAAATTACCAATTAAATGTAAATTTATTAAAAGATTTTAATATGAAGAAAAAAGAAATAAAAAAATTAAGCAAAAGTGAGTTAGAAAAAAATTTATTGAGATTGAAAAAAGATCTTTTTAATCTTAGGTTTCAAAAAATCAATTCGCAATTGCCCAACTCATCAAAAATTTCACAGACAAAAAGAGAAATTTCTAAAACAAAAACTTTTTTGGAAAGTGCTAAAAAATGACAAAAAGAACTTTAAATGGAGTAGTTGTAAATGACAAGAGCAACAAAACAGTGGTTGTTTTGGTAAAAAGAAAATATTCACACCCGTTATTTGACAAAGTAATGACAGCATCAAAAAAATATCACGCACATGATGAAAAAAACAAATTTAAAATAGGAGACAAAGTTAAAATTATTGAATCAAGACCAATTTCTAAAAAGAAGAAATGGATGGTAGTTTAAATGATACAAGTTCAAACCGAAATGTTAGTTGCTGATAATACTGGGGCGAAAAGAGTTGAATGTATAAAAATTTTAGGAGGCTCAAAAAGAAGATATGCAAGTATAGGAGATATCGTGGTTGTTAGTGTAAAAGATGCTATACCCAAAGGAAAGGTTAAAAAGGGAACGGTACATAGAGCTGTTGTTGTGAGAACAAGACAAGGAATTTTCAGAAAAGATGGATCAAAAGTAAAATTTGACAATAATGCCGTGGTTTTAACCGATGACAAAGGAGAGCCTATTGGAACAAGAATATTTGGCCCAGTTACTAGAGAGTTAAGAGGGAAAGGTCAAACAAAAATAATATCATTAGCTCCGGAGGTTTTATGAAAAATTTGATCAAAAAAGGTAATAAAGTCTTAATAATTACCGGCAACGACAAAGGCAAACAAGGAGAAGTTATAGAAGTTGATAGGCCAAATAGTCGAGTAATTGTTAAAGACATTAATATGGTAAAAAAACACACAAAACCTACAAAAGAAAAAAAGGGAGGAATATTTCCAAAAGAGAGTTATATCCATATATCAAATATAAAACTTGTAGATGGAGATAAAAAAAAAGAGGCTAAGAAATGATACCTAGATTGAAAGAATTATATGTGCAAAAAATAGTTGCAAATTTGTGTACCAAGTTTGCTTTTAAAAACAAAAATATGGCTCCTAAAGTTGAAAAAGTAGTTTTAAACATGGGCCTAGGAATTGATGGTAATGATAAAAATAAATTAAAAAATTGCATTGAAGATATGTCGTTAATTTCAGGACAAATGCCAGTTGTTACAAAATTTAAAAAATCAATATCTAATTTTAAAACACGAAAAGGAACTAGTGCTGGCGTGAAAGTCACGCTAAGAAAGTACAAGATGTATGAATTTTTAGATAGGTTGGTAAATATAGCATTACCTAGAATTAAAGATTTTAGAGGATTAAAAACCGAAGGCTTTGATAATTTTGGAAATTACAGTTTTGGTCTTAAGGAGCATATCGTATTTCCAGAAATTAATTTTGATAAAGTGGAAAGAATTAGGGGTATGGATATTACAATAGTGACATCTGGAAAAAACAAAAATGAAACATTGGCATTGTTAAAGGAATTTGATTTTCCGTTCATAGAAAACAAAACTCCAGAAAATAAAGAAAGGAAAAATTAAATGGCAAAAAAAAG
>CAZKXT010000086.1:0-3483 GCA_964556965.1 uncultured Alphaproteobacteria bacterium
TATCATGCAAGTCGATTTCCTTAGCAACTGTTACACCATCCTTTGTTGTTCTTGGTGCTCCGTAGGATTTATCCAAAACCACGTTTCTTCCCTTAGGGCCCAATGTCACTTTTACTGCGTTTGCAAGAGTGTCAACACCTTTCAACATTTTACTTCTTGCTTCTGTATCAAATTTAACAATTTTAGACATTTTATTTTTTTCCTTTCGAAATTCCCATAATATCTGATTCTTTCATTATACTATATTCTTTTCCATCAATTTTTACGTCCGTGCCTGACCACTTTCCAAATAAAACTAAATCTCCAACTTTAACATCCATCGGTATAACTTTTCCGTCCTCAGTTCTTGCTCCAGATCCTACTGCCACAACTTTCCCTTCCTGAGGTTTTTCTTTTGCCGAGTCAGGAATTATTATTCCGCCAGAGGTTTTTTCTTCGCTGTCTAGCACTTCAATTAAAACACGATCATGTAATGGTCTAAATTTCATTTTAAAACTCCTATATTTTAACTTTTGGCTTTGATGAAACATATAAATATCCCAACTTAAAATTTCAAGATGTCTCTTAAAATTTAAGTATTTATGGAAAAAACACTGAAAATACTATATTTTTTAGCTATTAAAACAACATCAATATGCAGCCTAAACTTCTTTCAAATGGATTAAATGAGATATATGAAAATTATGATGCCTTTTTTATTGATTTGTGGGGCGTGATTCATAATGGAGTGCAATTAATTGAAAGCGCAAATGATGTATTAGACCATTTAAATAAAAGAAAAAAGAGATTTGTTTTGATGTCAAACGCTCCAAGACCCAAAACTAGCGTGGCAAAATATTTAAAATCTTTAGGCTTTAAAAAAGAATATATGGCAAATGTTTACACGTCAGGTGATGCTGCGCTTGGTGCTTTAGAAAACAATAGACTTGGAAAATATTTTTATCATTTAGGTCCAGAAAAAGATGAAGACTTGTTTATGAAATTTATCAAATTTAAAAAGAAAAAGATTGGCGAGGCAGAGTTTATTTTATGTACAGGACTTGATGAAGCTTATGAAACTGATTTGAAATATTATGAAAACTTTTTTAAAGACCATTTATCAAAAAAAATGATTTGTACAAATCCAGATTTGGCAGTTTATCGTGGAAGCACCAAAGAATATTGCGCTGGCTCAGTTGCAAAAATTTTTGAAAATTTAGGAGGAGAAGTTATTTATTTTGGAAAACCATATAAAGATATTTATAGTGATTGCGCAAAAGAAAATGAAAAAATTTTAGTAATAGGAGACAATTTAAATACAGATATTAAGGGAGCAAACAATATGAACTACGATTCACTTTTAATTATTGATGGGATTCATAAAAATGAGTTTAAGAATACTGATTTTAATAATGTTCAAAGAATTTTTTCCAAATATAATGTAACTGCTAATTTTATTCAAAAAAAATTAGAATGGTAAATTGTTTATGAAAATATTTAAATCAAACAATATTCCCAGCAATTATAAAAATGCAGTATTGGCTATAGGAAATTTTGATGGCCTGCATAATGGGCATAAAAAAGTTTTTCGTGAGGCAAAAAGATTAGCCAATAAACGGAAATTAAAATTTGGGATTCTTACTTTTGATCCACTTCCCGTAATGTATTTTAATAAAAAGATTAAAAATTTTAGAATAAATAATGACAAACAAAAGGAAGAGCAGATAAAAAAAATGGGTGTTGATTTTTTAATTAATCAAAAATTTAATTATAATTTTTCAAGAAAAAGTTCTTATTTTTTTATAAAAAAAATAATAAAAAAAAAGATTAATCCAAAATTTTTATTTGTAAGCAATAATTTTAAATTTGGACATAATAGACAAGGAAATATTTTTCAGTTAAGAAGTAGCGGTGAATCTTTGGGGTTCAAATTAGTAATCACGAAACCTTTCAAATATAAAAAAAAAATTGTTTCCTCTACACTAATTAGAAATTTATTGATGTTTGGAAAATTAGATTTAGCAAATAAACTTTTAGGAAGAAATTGGTCAATAAATGGTCATGTAAAAAAAGGAAAAAGAGTTGGAAAAAAATTAGGATTTCCAACCTGCAACATAGATATTAAAAATTATATATTGGCTAAACCAGGGGTATATGGAGTAAAAGTCAGGATTAAAAATTCAAAAAAATTAATAAATGGAATCGCAAATCTTGGATACAGACCTACTTTTGGAGGAAAAAATGTAATTTTGGAAGTTAACCTCTTTAATATTAAAAGAAATTTGTATAAAAAAGAATTAACCGTGTATTTTCAAAAATTTGTTAGAAATGAAAAGAAGTTTAAAAATAAAGATCAATTGATTAAACAAATATTTAGAGACATTCAGGTTGCCAAAAATAGTTTTAAAAATAAAGTTATTTTATGACTAAAGAAAATTTAAATTTACCCAAAACTTCCTTTTCAATGAGAGCAAACCTCCCAAAAAAGGAACCAGAAATTATTCAATTTTGGGATAAAATTGATCTTTATAAACAACATAGAAAAAAAGCAAAAGGCAAGGAAAAATTTATTTTGCATGATGGCCCTCCATATGCAAACGGTCATATACATATGGGAACAGCTTTGAACAAAATACTCAAAGATGTTGTTACAAGATTTCATCAAATGGACGGCAAGGATTCAAACTATGTACCCGGATGGGATTGCCATGGGTTACCAATCGAATGGAAAATTGAAGAAAGGTATAAAAAAAATAAAAAAAACAAAGACGAAATTCCAGTGGATGAATTTAGAAAAGAATGCAGGGAATTTGCTAACCAATGGATAAATATACATGTTAAGGAATTCAAAAGACTTGGCGTTATAGGCGATTGGAATAATTATTATTCAACAATGAGCTTTGAAGCAGAATCGGCAATCGTCAAAGAGCTTGGAAAATTTTTGCTAGAAGGTAGTCTTTATAGAGGTTTTAAGCCAGTCTTATGGTCAACGGTAGAAAAAACTGCTCTTGCAGATGCCGAAGTAGAATATAAGGATCATACTTCAGATACTATTTATGCTGCATTTAAAATTAAAAAATCTAAAGTTAAAGAGTTAAATGAAAGCAAAGTAATTATATGGACAACCACCCCATGGACAATTCCCGCAAATAGAGCTTTAGCGTTTAACGAAAGTTTGGAATATTCTGTGGTTCAAATTGGCGATGAACCAGCGGATTTTAAAAATCAAAAAATAGTAGTAGCTTCTGAACTGCTAAAAACCGTTGTAAATGACTGTGAAATAAAAAATTATAAGATAGTCAAATCATTTAAAGGCGAATTATTTAAAGGAACTATTTGTGATCATCCATTAAAAAAAATTGGATACAGTTTTGATGTACCAATGCTCAATGCACAATTTGTAACACTGGAACAAGGAACCGGTATTGTTCATGCTGCTCCAAGTCATGGTCCTGATGATTTTAATCTTTGTCTTAAACATGGAATTAAAGCTGGAGATACAAT
>CAZKXT010000087.1:0-3463 GCA_964556965.1 uncultured Alphaproteobacteria bacterium
TTTAAAAGATTCTCCGCATCCGCATCGTTCTGTTTCGTTGGGATTTTTAAATACAAATGTTGATGAAAGTTCTTCTTTTTTATAATCCATTTCCGTACCAAGAAGATAAATAACTGCACTTGGGTCGATTAAAACTTTTACTCCTTTATCTTCAATTACCTCATCGTTTGGGTTAGTTTTTTTTGCATATTCCATAACATAAGACATACCAGCACATCCCCCTGATGCAACACCAACTCTTACCCCAACAATAGGCTCTTTGGCTTGAGCGATTATTTCTTTAACTCTTGTTGCGGCTCTATCGCTTAATGTAATTACTTGTTTTGTCATATATTTAATTCTAACTTTGCAGCTTCTGACATTTTGTCCTTGGTCCAAGGTGGTTCCCAAACTAATTTAAAATCCACTTCAGAAACACCTTCTATTTTCATTATATTCTCTTTAACTTGGTTTGGCAAACTTTCGGCAACTGGGCAATTAGGCGAAGTTAATGTCATATCTATATTTACTTTATTATTTTCATCCACTTCAAGCCTATAAATTAAACCTAATTCATAGATATTGACAGGAATCTCTGGGTCATAAATCTTCTTAATTTCTTCTATAATTTTTTCCTTTAGACTTGGCATTAATCTACCACCTCAGTATTTACTTCTTCTTGTTTTTCATCCATAGCTGAAATTAAAGTATGCCATCCGAGTGTGGCACATTTAACTCTCATTGGATACTGCTTAACTCCAGACAAAGACATAATTTTTATCTTCTGATCTTCATTTAATTCTTTTGAATCAATTTCTTTTGTGTTTTTGATCATGTTTAAAAATTCACTTATTATTTTTTTAGCTGATTCAAAAGATTTTCCTTTCACTGACTCTGTCATTATTGAGGTCGAGGCAATTGAAATTGCACAACCAGATCCTTCGAATTTTAAATCTTCGACTTTTTTTTTATCATTTAATTTTAAATAAACCTCAACTTGATCTCCACAAAGAGGGTTGTATCCTTTTCCTTTGTGGCTATATCCCTTACATTTTCCAAAATTTCTAGGACTTTTTCCATGATCCAGAATTATATCTTGGTATAGTTCTTTTAAATCCATTATTTTAATTTAAAAACCTTTCTGCAATTTTCTATGGCTTTGCAAAGAATATCGATATCTTCCTTGGTATTATAAATCCCAAGAGACACTCTAGCAGTGGCTGTCAAATTTAATTTTTCATGTAATATTTGACAACAGTGGTGCCCTGCTCGAATTGCTACTCCATCTTCATCCAAAATTGTAGCGATATCGTGAGGGTGTATTCCTTTAATAGTAAATGAAATCACCCCAGCTTTATTTTTAGGATTGCCAATAAGTTTAACTGAATTTATTTTTTTTAATTTTTCCAAAGCATAGTTTGTAAGTTCCTTTTCATGATTCATCAAATTCTCTATTCCTATGGAATTCATAAACTTAATTGACTCATTAAATGCGATCACTTCTGCAGTTGGCATAGTTCCAGCCTCATATTTTTCAGGCAAAGATGCGTAGGTAATTTTGTCTTTTTTTACTTCACTAATCATCCCACCGCCGCCTATATAGGGTGGTAAATTTTCGAGCCATTTCTTTTTTCCATATAGAATTCCAACCCCAGTAGGACCATAAACTTTGTGCGCAGACATTACATAAAAATCACAATCTATATCTTGAACGTCTATTTTAATATGAGGAGCACTTTGACATCCATCTATCAAAACGGGAATATTTTTTTTATGAGCAATTTCTACAATTTCCTTAACAGGAACTATTGTTCCAGTTACGTTTGATAGGTGTGTAATTCCAACAATTTTTGTTTTTGGAGTTATAAGTTTCTCAAATTTATTAATTTCGATATCTCCATCTTCATTTATTGGAGCAAATTTTATAACTGCACCTTTAATTTTTCTAAGATAATGCCAAGGAACATAGTTAGAGTGGTGCTCCAACTCTGTTATTAAAATCTCATCTCCCTTATTAATATTTTGTTGTCCAAAAGTTGAGGCGACTAGATTTATTGATTCCGTGGCATTTTTTGTAAATATAATTTCATCTTTTGACTTAGCGTTAATGAAATTCTTTATGCTAACGCGCGTTTCGTCAAATTTATTTGTGGCTTTGACAGCTAAAGAATGAATGCTTCTTCCCACATTAGAAAATTCATATCTATAAAATTCGTCAAGTTTGTTGAGTACGCTTATGGGTTTCTGTGAAGAATTCGAACTATCAAGATAAACCAAAGATTTCCCGTTAATCTTTTTTGAAAAAATTGGAAATTGATTTTTAATATTATTTAAATTCATTAATCTTATTTTTTAAGTTCTGTAAAAAATATTCCTTGATTTCTTTGTTAGTAATTGTTTCGATCGCATCCACCAAAAAACCTTCGATTAAAAGTTTTTTAGCTTCGTGACGACTTAACCCTCTGGACATTAAATAAAAAATAGAATCCTCATCTAAATTTCCAGAGGTTGAGCCATGCGAACATTTTACATCGTCAGCATAAATTTCTAATTCGGGTTTTGAGTCAAATTCACTTTCTTTATCTAACAATATAGCCTTGCTTAACTGATATCCGTCTGTTTTTTGCGCTTTTGAATCGACATATATTTTTCCTTGAAAAATTCCCTTACTTTTTTTATCGAGAACCGATTTTATTTTTTGATAGCTCTTTGTGTTTTCTTTTTGGTGAAGCATATGTGTTTTAATTTCATGATGTTGACCGTCTCGTGCTAAAATTGCACCATTAATAAATCCAGAGCTATAATTGCTTTTTAGCACACACGAAATATCATTTTTAACAAATCCACCTTTGTAAGACATAATAAAATTCTCAAAAATACCGTTGCTTGATACAGAGGCATGAGTGGAAGTATAGTTTATATCATTCTTGTTAAATTCATTTACATAAAATAATTTGAATAAACCGTTTTTTTTAATTTCAAAAAAATTAGATAGGTTTAAAAAAATAGGATTAGAACTTAAGTTTATATTCAAAATAATTAAATCTAATTTAGAATTTTCTCCAACATCAATTGTTATTTTTTGATTAAAAAAATTATTATCTTTTTTGCTGTCAAAAATATTATATATCACTAGAGGTTTTTTGAATTCATAATTTTTTTCCACGCACAAACTTATTCCGTCTGTTAAAAAAGCACTGTTTAATAAATTCAAAGAGGAATCGCTAAACGATAAAGGTGAAACATCCGTGAATTTAGAAGTTATATTTTTTTTACTATTTTCAATATGAGATAATTTAGAACTATAAAAACCATTAAAAAAAACAATTTTATTGTGTTCAAAATCTTTTATGTAATTTTTAAATTTAATTTCTTTTTTGTCGTCCAAGCTTACACTTAGTTTATTAAATTTACGTTCAAGGATTGAATTAAAATCAGAAAACTTCCAATCCTCTAATTTTTTATTTGGAAATCCAAGTTGTTC
>CAZKXT010000088.1:0-3416 GCA_964556965.1 uncultured Alphaproteobacteria bacterium
CGGCTGCCGCAATATCAGCGGTCGCAGTATCTGGTTTTATACTTTCACTTTAATATTGTTTTTTTAACGATAGCTTCTGATATCTCTAGAAGAAAAACCAAATTAAAGTTCCAACGCAGCCTAGAATAATTATTAAAATTCGAACTCCAAAAAGATATTTTGATATTTTTTCATTTACTTTTTGTCCTTTTGATGCGCTCAATGATATCACAAAATAAAAAACTAGTAATAGGACTATTATAACAACAAGTATTATTGGTTTGCTCAGCATATTTTATTTCAAATTTTTTATAACAAAACTTGACAAAACTTCATAGCCATAATTTGAATAGTGATTATCTTTCATTTCTAAATTAAATAATGTTTTGAAGGATAAATTATTTTTATCAATATAATCCATAAAATTAATTGATTTTATTTGATGAGTTTCTGATGAAGATTTGATTTTATTAAATTCGTTTTTGCAAATTTTTTTTTCATTTGTAAAACATGAATATCCCGGCAGATAAACTATTAATATTTGATTGTTGTTTGTTATGTTTCTCTCAACTAAACTTTTAAAAATTTTATCAAAATCTTTAACACCAATTTTGTTTGACTCCGTTGAAGGATTTAGTAATGAAAAATATTTTTCTAAAAATTTAAGTTCTAAGAAAGACTCTTTTAATTCAAAACTAATATTTTTCTTACTCTGAGAATTGATAAAATTGATATATTTGTCATCTATGTTTCCTTTATTGTCAAACAAATCGTATCCTTTAAATTCAGGATTGAAATATTTATTAAGTCTCTTATCTGATAACTCCCATTTCAAATCAAAAAAATCATTCCTATAAATAAACCAAACTAAATTTCTAAACTCAAAATATTTAGCAATTTCAATAATTGAAGCCAAAGATAACACGGGCCCGTTACCCGCAAAGCCAACGGTGTATGTGCTAAAATCATTCGCAATTAGTTTGTTTGCTATTTCGTTATTTTTTGCAACACACGTTCCATCGGCAAATGAGTCTCCAGCTAACAATATATCATATTTATCAATAATTAAATTATTGTTGAAGCCAAAATCGTCGGTCTTTATAATCTTCCAATTTCCAGCCTCATTACATTGAGCGTAGTTTTTATTTGAAGCAGCAGACACAAGCATAAAATTTTCATTTTTGATTAAAAATTCTCTTGGTGTTAAATAGGGTAATATTATTTTTCTCTTAGCCCTGTTATCTTCGATAAACTGGAATATATCTCTACCATCAAATTCATCCGATTTATTTTTAATATAATTTTTTTTTTGATTGTCTAAATAGATAGAGTAGACACCTAACATTGTATTCAGAGAATATGAAATCAATACGATATAAATAAAAAGATAAAATGATTTTTTTTGAAGATTTTTTTTTAAAAATATATTTATTATAAAAAAAACTAAAAAAATAATTATTATCGATAGTTTTACATACTGATCAAGATCCAAATATTTTTTAGCAGTATTAAAAAGAATTAAAGATAAAGCCAAAGACAATATTGCAAATGTGATTGATAAACTGTTTCTATAAATTATATTCATTTAAGAATTCATCTAATTTTACTTTAGCCTCTTCAAATAGAATATTTTTAATTGAGGTTTTTGTGAATTTATTATCATTCGGCACTATTGACTTCATATATTTTGAATAATTATAGGGAGGTATATCTCCATATACTGCAAGAACAGGAATATTTAGTGAGGCTGATAAATGCATAAAACCCGTGTCGTGCCCGAAGTAAAACAAACCGTTTCTAATTTTATTGAATACATCTTTCAATTTTAATTGGCTCGTTGTTTCTAATATGATTTCTTTATCCTTAAAAGAATTTACTAATAAGGACTCTAATTCAGATTGTCGTCTTCCAGCCAATAGAATAAATTGTTTAAATTTTTTTTTTATTAAGTGTTCGATGATTTTTTTATGGTTTTCGTAACCCCATTGTTTCGAGTCCCCAGAGCATGCAATACTAATTAATACATGTGATGGGACATCATTTTTTTTAAAATTAATCAAAGAATTTTCGGGAAATTTTTCAAGATTGTAAATTTTTTTAATTAAGTTTTCACTTTCCAACCTAGGATGAATTTTTTTTTCAAAGGGTCCATCATAATAGGAATTTTCTCTGCTTAAGAAAATATTTTGTATACCCAAACCTGGCGCGCAAATTTTTTTTATACCTGCAATTTTAGATGCTATTACGTACCTTTTAGATGAATGTAAAACAAATACACTATCTGATTTAATTTTTTTAATTAGCTCCACAAGTGAAATAAAATCTTTGATATGGGAATATGTATTTATTAATCCCCGCTTTCTTTCTGGTAAATAAATCACATCTTCGCAATAAGGCTCATTTTTTAAATATTCTTTTCCAGAAGTGCTTTCTTTTGTAACAATTACTAATTTTTCACCTGTTTTTTTTGATATAACTTTAAAATGTGCAATAAATGAAATTAAATCGCCTAAGCCCATCCTAGGGCATATTACACAAGTTTTCATTTATTTATTATACCTGAGAAAACACATATGAGTTCGCTTAATGTGGAAAATATTATGTTTATCTGATATTTTATCAAGATACTTCACAACGTCTGATGCGCTTTTTTTCGCAGGATTATAATCATGCCAAAAAATTAAACCATTATTTTTAATCATTTCAAATGATTTTTCGGTATCATTTTTTACGCAACTATAAGTATGACCCCCATCAATGAAGATTAGATCAAACTTATTTTTAAAATCTGATATATCCAGTTTTTTTGAGTCTTGAAAAAGTACTTTTATTTTTTTTTCAGATCTCTTTCCAGTAAAAAAAAACTTTTCGTATATGCTTTCATCTAAAGCGTTTCTTTTTGCAATACTATTATCGCCAGATATATAGGAAACACTTTCAGTCTGCTCTTTTTTTAAAGTTATAGTGTAAATTTCACAGTCATCAGGACTGTTTTCAGATAATAAATAGGTGGTTTTACCGCTGCATGTTCCAAATTCGAATATTTTTTTTGATTTTTGAGCAATTACTGACATTATCCAAGCTTCGTAATCAGAGGTGATTCCTTTAAAATCTCCTTCTTCAAAAAACATACTCTTTACCAACGTTTCTTGCTTGGGAACATAAAGATCGTCGGATATTTTTTCAAATTCAAAATCCTTATCGATTTCAGTGACGCTTACTGTTTTTATTTTTTGTTTAAAAAACTTACGCTTTAAAAATCTTTTTAAAATCATGAAATATGGGCTATATTTGACCAATTTTATTTATTTCTGTCAAACATTCATTGAAAAAATTTTCAAAAGTAATAAAAGTAATATAAGAATATTTACTTTCGTTCATTTGGCGGGATAGCTCAGTTGGTTAGAGCGCCGGACTCATAAGCCGGAGGTCGTCAG
>CAZKXT010000089.1:0-3390 GCA_964556965.1 uncultured Alphaproteobacteria bacterium
AGCCAATAATTTTATATCCCAGATACAAAAGATATGCAGCACAAACATATTTAAGCACTTCTTGTATGTAGGGATATATCTGAAATATTTTTCCCAGACCCAAGCAAACAAGTGTTATTTGAACAATATGACCACAAGGTATTCCAATCAAATGAGGCAACGTTCTTCTAAAACCAAATTTTATTCCCGAAGCAGTTAACATGGCGTTATTTGGGCCTGGAGTAACAAACATTACAAAATAAAAACTAACCAAGGCAATAAAAAGTTGCAAACTAATCATTTATATATTTTTCGATTAATTTTTCTAAACCAATAAAATTTTTTATTATATGATCATGTTTAATCTGGTTTTGGTTTTTGTTTGTATAGCCATTTTCCAGTAAAATAAAAGGGATGGAGGCATTTTCAGCTGATTCAGAATCTACTTCACTATCACCAATCAGAATTGTTTTTTTAATATTACCTCCAATAATTTCTACAATATTAGTAAGGTGCCTCGAATCTGGTTTGCAGTAGTCAAAAGTGTCACAACCCGCAACATATTCTAAATATTTATAAAGATCTATTTTTTTTAATAAATCAATCGCTAAATGCTCTTGTTTATTGGTACAAACAGCCATTGAAATATTATTTGATTTACACCATTCCAAAAAAGTTTTTACACCATCAGCTATTTTGCTATTAACGCAGATATTTTTTCCATAAAAATTTATAAATTCTTTAACCATTTTTTCTTTTTGTTTACCATCTTCTAATTTTGCAAAATCTTTTTTTGTAGTTCCCCAAATTGATTTTGCTATCAGTGTTCCAGCCCCTTTGCCTATAAGACTTCTTATTTCTTTTCTAGATTTTGAATGGTATCCAAATTTTTTCATTACATGATTGTGTGCGTTTAATAAATCAGGAGCTGTATCTACAAGAGTTCCATCCAAATCGAACAAAATTGTGAATTTTTGACTCATTTATAAAGTATTATTAAGAAATATTTTGTGAGTTATTTATACATGTTTCTTATTATAAAGAGAAACTTAATGAAACAAAAAATTAAAACAAGCCAAAATATATTAAGGAAGAAATTTTTGAAAGCAGGCGTGAATATGATAGCGCCAGAAACAGTTTTTTTTTCTTCAGATACAAAAATCGGTAAAAATGTTGTAATAAATCCATATGTGGTGATAGGACCAAAGGTTAAAATTGGTAATGATGTTGAAATACTAGCTTTCACACATATCGAGAATGCAGAATTAAAGAATAAAGTGAGCATTGGACCTTTTAGCAGAATCAGACCCGGAAGTATTTTAAAAGAAGGAAGTCGAGTTGGAAATTTTGTTGAAGTGAAAAATAGCAAAATAGGACCGGGATCAAAAGTAAACCACCTCTCATATGTTGGCGATACTAAAATAGGAAAATCTGCAAATATTGGAGCTGGAACAATTACTTGCAATTATGATGGAAAGAAAAAAAACAAAACAACAATTAACGATGGTGCGTTCATAGGTTCAAATGCATCTTTGGTAGCTCCAGTTAGTATAGGAAAAAATTCTATTGTAGGAGCTGGGTCGGTAATTACAAAAAATGTAAAAAGAAATTCTTTAGGACTAACCAGAGCAAAACAAATTGAAAAAAAAAATTATAGGAAAAATAAATAATGTGTGGAATTGTTGGTATAGCTAGCAAGAAATCCGTATCAAATAGCATAATTCAAGCTTTAAAAAAACTAGAATACAGAGGCTATGATTCTGCCGGCCTGTCAACAATTGACAACGGAGAAATTAATGAAAAAAAATGTTCAGGTAGAGTTGATAATTTAGAAAAAATACTTTTTTTAAATCCATCAATTGGAACTTTGGGAGTCGGACATGTTCGTTGGGCAACTCATGGAATTCCAAACAAAGTTAATGCTCACCCACATTCATCTGAATCAGTGTCTGTTGTGCACAACGGAATTATCGAAAATTCCAATGTTTTAAAAAATGAACTTATTAAAAAAAAATATGTTTTTAAATCTCAAACTGATACCGAGGTTATCACAATTCTTTTAACGGATTTTTTGCAAAAAAATAGTTTGATTGATGCGATTCAAAAAACATTAGAACGCTTAGAAGGAAGCTTTGCATTAGGAATTATTTTTAAACAACATAATAATTTAATTGTTGGAGCTAGAAGAGGAAGTCCTCTCGCTGTTGGATATGGCCATGAAGAAAACTATATCGGATCAGATTCTTATGCCCTTAAATCTATGACCAACAAAGTTTCTTATTTGGAGGATGGTGATATATGTATTTTAACCAATGATAAAGTTGATTTTTATAATTTTCAAAAGAAAAAAATTAATAAAAAAGTATTTACTTTATCGGATAATGAAGCATCTGCCGATAAAGGAGATTTTAAAGATTTTATGTCCAAAGAAATTCATGAACAGCCATCAACTTTAAATATTTGCTTAAATGAATATACCGATAAATTAAGAAACAAAGTGAATTTGCTTAATTTACCAATAGATCCAAAAAAAATTAAAAAAATTGTATTAATTGGTTGTGGAACAGCTTACCATTCATGTCTAACAGCCAAGTATTGGTTGGAAGAACTTACTTCCATTGAGGTTCATGCGGATATAGCTTCTGAGTTTAGATATAGAAATATAAAATTTAAGGATAGCGAATTATATATATTTGTTTCTCAGTCTGGAGAAACAGCAGATACGTATGCGGCTCTTGAGCTATGTAAAAAAAATGGAACAAAAACATGTGGAGTTGTTAACACCGTTGAAAGTTCCATATCTCGAATTTCTGACTGTGTTTTACCAATATTTGCCGGCCCTGAAATTGGAGTGGCTTCAACTAAAGCATTTTTAGGTCAAATGTTGGTTTTATATTTGCTCTCATTGAAAATTGCATATGAAAGAAATGAAATGACAGATGAAAACTATAAAATGAAAATGAAAGATTTAATAGAATTGCCAAATTTAACTAAAAAAGTTTTGTCTAAAGAAAGCAAAATTCAAATTATCGCCAAAGATATTGTAAATTCCAAAGGAGCGATGTTTTTGGGGAGAGGAACCTCCTACCCAATAGCTTTGGAAGGAGCTCTAAAATTAAAAGAACTTTCCTATATACATGCCGAAGGATATCCGGCGGGTGAAATGAAACATGGACCTTTAGCTTTAATTGAAGAAGGGTTACCTGTAATAATTCTTGTTCCCAAAGACAAATATTTTGAAAAAACTATCTCAAACATGCAAGAGGTTGTTGCAAGAGGAGGAAAAGTTCTAGCAATAACCACTGAGAGCAGCGAAGTTATTAGTGAAAATATTAGATTCACTTTTAACATTCCAAAAACTAACGAAAATCTAAATTCTTTTCTAATGACTTTGCCTTTGCAATTATTGGC
>CAZKXT010000090.1:0-3390 GCA_964556965.1 uncultured Alphaproteobacteria bacterium
GTTTTGAAGATGGAGCAGTTAAAGTTTTTGGAGCAACCATCTATTAGGTGCGTCAGTTTGTCAAAATATAATTTTTTGAAAAATATTAATCGTATGTTACACCAAGTTAATGTTCGTTATTAACTTAAATCAAAAATTTAAATCTAAACTCTCTAACTTACTTAATATCAAATTATTTCTTCAAATCGGATTATCAGCTTTTTGGGCTTTGATTCTCACAGGAACCTTTATTAAGTTTTTTTAAACTAATTATTATCAATAAATTCTAAACTTTTAAGGCCTATCTATTCATTGACATAGTAATATTTGAGGCATATTTAGGAGTATGTTTGAAATTTATCTACCTATAGCACAAGTTAATGTAGATATTTTTTTACTTCTTTTTCTAAGTCTATCAGTGGGAGTATTATCTGGACTCTTTGGAGTTGGCGGAGGTTTTTTGATGACGCCATTTCTTATATTTATGGGCATTCCCCCAGTTTACGCAGTACCCAATGAAGTAAATAATATTTTAGCCACTTCTGTATCCGGATCTCTTACTCACTGGTTTAAAAATACATTAGATTATAGAATGGGATTATTCATGGTCGGAGGAGGTGTAATTGGTACCCTTTTAGGTATTACTACATTTACATATTTTTCAGAAATTGGAAAAATAAGTTTAATTATATCTTTGCTTTATATGTATTTATTAGCGATTGTTGGAACTTTGATGATCATTGAAGGAGTTAAAGAAGTAGATCAGGCAAGAAAAAAAATAATTATCAAAAAAAAACTTCATGAACATAATTGGTTTCAAGGCCTTCCATTTAGAATGCGATTTCCTAGATCAAAACTATATGAAAGCGCTATTACACCAATTTTATTAGGTTTAATTGTAGGATTTGTTGCTGCGATGATGGGAATAGGCGGAGCTTTCCTAATGGTTCCTGCAATGATTTATATAGTTGGTATGCCTGTTAAATTAATACCAGGAACATCTTTATTTGTGACAATTTTTATCAGTGCAATCGTAACTGTACTTCATGCATTTAACTATGGATCAATCGATTTAACTTTAGTAATTCCATTAATTCTTGGGTCAATTTTAGGTGTTCAAGTTGGACAAAAGTTAGGTCAATACTTAGATAGTTCTCATTTAAAAACATTATTCGCAATGCTACTTTGTACAGTTGCTATTGCAATTGCTTACGATTCTTTTTTTAGAGATAAAACAAATGAACTTGTTAATAATCAAGTTGTAAATACTGATTTAAATGTTTTTGCAGAATTCACTTTAAAATTTTCAAACGAATCTCCATTGTTATATGGTGCTTTTGCAATAATTTTAGCAATAACTCTAGGAGCTTTTGCAGCTTTGATAAGAAAATTTATGAGCCCTATAATTAAGAAATTGTTAAGTGATTTTAGAAACAAAAATAAACCAAAAAAAGAAGAAGTAAAATTTCCGGAAAAATAAATCTTTAAGCGCTCCTGTAAAGCTTAGTCATTACAAACTCTCTATGACCTAAAGCTTCAGCACATGTCAATCTTCCGTTAGCTACTTTTAATGTAGATTTTATAAGTTCATCTCCAGCTTGAGACATGTTCATTTGACGAGATAAGAGTTTAGATACATCACAATCTATGTGCTCTTTCATAGTTTTAACTGTTAATGGATTAGCAGTTAATTTTATTACAGGTTCAATCGGATTTCCTATGATATTACCTTGTCCAGTTGGAAATAAATGAATATTAAATCCAGCAGCAGCTTGAAGCGTTACACATTCTGCTGCAGCCGATGAAGTGTCCATAAAATAAAGTCCTTTTCCTTTTTTTGGCTCTTCAGCGGGCTCTAAAACATCTATAAATTTTCTTGTTCCTATTTTTTGAAAGTTTCCAAAAGCTTTTTCTTCAATTGTAGTTAGACCACCAGCTATATTTCCAGCTGTTGGCTGACTTTCAGACAAATCATCAGTTGCTTCTTTAAGAATGAAATCATTGTAATTATTCCATGTTTTCATGAATTTTTTTTGAGCTTCTGGAGTTGCACCTCTTTTAGCACAAACTTGTTCTGCACCTGTTAACTCAGAAGTTTCCCCAAAACACAAATGAACTCCTAATGGCTCTAATTTATCCATTAAATTTCCAACTGTTGGATTAGCAGCAAGTCCAGAAGTTGTATCAGACTCTCCACATTTCACAGAAATCCATAAATCACTTAAAGGACATTCTTCTCTTTGTTTTTCAGATGCCCACATAGAAAATTCTTGAGCTTTTTTTGAAGCTTTCATTATTGTTTCAATGTCACCACTTCTTTCAATATGAAAGCCTTCCACTGGTTTTCCTGTAGTTGCGATAGCATCTACAATTTTTTTGGTCCATTTAGGTTCAATACCAATAACTATTACAGCAGCTACATTTGGATTTTTTCCAGTACCAATCATAGTTCTAAAATGTAATTCTAAATCTGCTCCAAATTGAAGTCTTCCATAAGAATGAGGAAGAGCTATTGTGCCTTTAATATTATTAGCAACTGCTTCAGCGCAAGCATTTGAGATATCATCAACAGGAAGAATTATTACATGGTTTCTTGTTCCAGCTCTTCCATTTTCTCTTTTGTAACCTAAAAAACTTTTTGGGATATCCATTATAAATTTACCATTTTTTTGTTTTTACATTATGAACATGAACATGTTCACCTTTTTTAATTTCTTTAACAACTTTACCAATATCATGACCGTACTTAAAAATTGTATCTCCTACTTTGAGATCTTTAAGTGCAATTTTATGCCCTAAAGGAATATCGTTTGTAGATGGAACTTTGATCGTTTTGTCATTTTCCATAATCCAAGCGCTACAATCTTGGCCTTTTTTAGTTGTTTCTATTACAACAACTCCAACATTATCTTTTTCATCATGTATTATGAGATCAGGCTGTGACATAAAATATTTAATGGATATAGACTAAATTTTGATATATTTAAAGTAAGTTTTAAAATTTTTTTAAAGGATTTCTATGGCAAAAATGACAACAGAAGAAGCTTTTGTAAAAGTTTTACAAATGCATGGTATTGAACATGCTTTTGGAATAATTGGATCTGCCTTCATGCCTATCTCTGACATCTTTCCTGATGCAGGAATTACATTTTGGGATGTTGCTCACGAAACTAACGGGGGATTAATTGCAGATGGCTATACAAGAGCAACTGGAAAAATGTCTATGGTCATTGCTCAAAATGGCCCAGGGATTACAGGATTAGTTACACCAATTAAAACAGCTTACTGGAATCATACTCCATTACTTTTAGTAACGCCTCAAGCAGCAAATAAAACAATGGGACAAGGTGGTTTTCAAGAAGTAGAACAAATGAATTTATTTAAAGATATGGTTTGTTATCAAGAAGAAGT
>CAZKXT010000091.1:0-3389 GCA_964556965.1 uncultured Alphaproteobacteria bacterium
AAATGGCAGAATTTGCAAAAGATTGTTTGAATAAAAAAATTAATTTTATTGGTATTTGCTGCGGAGCAGAATCTCATCACATAAGAGAAATGGCTATTGCAATCGGTAAAAATCCATTATCTCAAAAATATTGTCCTGATATGAGTAAGCACTTCCATCATGGGACAGATTCAAGCCTAAAAAAAGTTAATAAAGAGATGAAATATTAAGCTTGCGCAAAGGGTCGCTATCGTGAAAAATGATACCAGTCATGAAAAACGATCCTTTGCTACTACCATACAAGATTAAGCATTTAGAATTTAAAAACAGATTGATGATTTCTGCACACGAGCCTTCTTATGCGGAAGAAGGATTGCCGAAAGATCGTTATAGGCTTTATCATGTTGAAAGAGCCAAAGGTGGAATTGCTCTTACAATGACAGCTGGTAGTGCGGTAGTATCGCCAGATTCACCTCCTGCTTATAATAACTTACATGCCTACAAAGATGAGATAGTTCCATGGTTAAAAAAAATAACTAATGAATGTCACGAATATGGAGCAAAAGTAATGATTCAAATAACCCATCTTGGAAGAAGAACAAACTGGAATCATTCGGATTGGCTTCCGGTTCTATCCGCCTCTCCCATAAGAGAGCCAGCCCATCGATCATTTCCAAAAGAAGCTGAGGACTGGGATATAGATAGAATTATTAAAGATTACGGAGAAGCCGCTCAAAGAATGCAGGCTGCTGGAATGGACGGTATTGAGATAGAGGCCTACGGTCATTTATTAGATTCCTTTTGGTCACCAGCAACAAATAAAAGGCTAGATAAATTTGGAGGAAATATAGAAAATAGAACTGCCTTTTCACTGAAAGTAATTGATTCAATAAGAAAATCGGTGGGAAAAGATTTTGTTGTAGGAGTGCGTATGGTCGCAGATGAAGATTGGAAAATTGGATTAAGTAAAGAAGAAGGAATACAAATCGCAAAAAAAATTATTTCAACAAATAAAATTGATTTTCTAAACATCATAAAAGGTCACATTGATACAGATGCTGCTCTCACCAAAGTAATCCCTTTACAAGGTATGGCCTCTGCGCCACATCTAGATTTTGCGGGTGAAATAAAACAAGAAACAAAATTTCCTATTTTTCATGCTGCAAAAATAAATGATGTGGCAACAGCAAGACACGCTATTGCAAATGGAAAACTAGATATGGTGGGAATGACAAGAGCTCATATTGCCGATCCTCATATAGTTAAAAAAATTATGGAAAATAGAGAAGATAGTATTAGACCGTGCGTTGGAGCAACTTATTGTTTAGATAGAATCTATGAAGGAAGAGAGACTCTTTGTATTCACAACCCTGCTACTGGTCGTGAAAAATTTATGCCCCATGAAATAAATTCTAAAGCAAAAACTGTAAAAAAAATAGTTGTGGTTGGCGCTGGCCCTGCAGGTTTAGAAGCTGCAAGAGTATGTGCTCAGAGAGGACACAAAGTTGTTGTTTTTGAAGCCGCAAGTTCTGCGGGTGGACAAGTTAATCTGATATGCAGATCAATTAGAAGAAAAGACATGATTGGAATTATAGATTGGAGATTGTCAATATGTAAAAAATATAATGTTAAAATAAATTATAATTGTCTAGCTACAACAGAAAACATTCTATCTGAAAAACCCAACATTATAATTATTGCTACAGGAGGCATCCCTAATACAAAAATTTTAGAAGAGGGTTCAGATTTAGTTGCTTCAACTTGGGACATAATTTCAGGAAATGTAAACATTCAAGATGATGTTATATTGTATGATGACAATGGATCCTTTCCTGGTCTTCAAGCTGCGGAAATTATTTCAAACAAAGGTTCAAAGTTAGAAATTATATCGCCTGAAAGATTTTTTTCTCCAGAGGTTGGGGGTATGAATTATGTTCCTTATGCAAAAAATTTTATTGAGAAAGAGGTTAATATTACAATTAGCAAAAGATTAAAAGGAATAAAAAAAAGAGGCAATAGGTTGGTTGTGTCAGTAACTTCTGATTATTCAGACAAAACAGAAACTAAAGAAATTTCACAAGTCGTTGTAGAACATGGCACAGTTCCACTTGACGATCTTTATTTTAATTTAAAAAAAGACTCTATTAACCAAGGTATTGTTGATTATAAAAGCTTAATAAAAGGAGATTTTAATGAGATTGCCAAAAACCCAAAAGGCAATTACCATTTGTATAGGGTTGGTGATGCTGTCTCTAGTAGAAATATTCATGCAGCAATTTATGACTCGTTAAGGATTTGTAAAAATATATAAAATGAATAATCGATTAGAAACTATTGTGGATCTTAAAAAATATCCAATCCAAGATCTAAATAATCCATTAATAAAAAAACTAATCAAAAAATGTAAGAACGATTTAGATAAATTCAGTTGTGCTACTATACCCAATTTTATTTTGCCTAAATCTTTAAAAATAATGAATGTTGAATTAAAAAAACAACTCAATGCAGTATATATGTCAAAACAAAATATCAATGCATATTTATATTCTAAAGATGATCCTTCGTTACCAAAAGATCATCCAAAAAGAATATTTATGAATCGTGACAATGGTTACTTAAACTCGGACCTTTTTGCAAAAGACTCGGAAATGAAATTTCTTTATGAACAGGAAGAGCTTTTAAAATTCGTGTCCGCTTGTCTTGGTGTATCTCCAATTTATCGATGGGCTGATCCTTTGGCATGTCATGCTTATAACGTCATGAAGCCGGATGGTGTTCTTCCTTGGCATTTTGATAGTTGTGAGTTCACGTTAAGTATAATGATACAAAAACCTGAAAAAGGTGGAATATTTGAGTACTGCCCAAATATACGAGAGCCAGGCAATGAAAATTTTGAAGAAGTTAAAAAAATACTTGATGGAGATCGTAAAAAAGTTCGTCAATTAGAGTTGGAGTCGGGCGATCTACAGATCTTTAAAGGACGTTTCACACTTCATCGTGTTACAAAAATAGAGGGTGATCGTTCAAGATATCTTTGCATCCCCGCATATGTTTTAGACCCTTGGAGGGTAAATACTCCTGAACACTCGAAAGCCATATATGGAAAAGTTTTGCCTATACATTATGAAAGAAGTGCTAGACGTACAGATGGTTTAGCGGATTAAATTGTGAACAAAATTAATAAAATAGAAAATTTAACCTGCCATTGCAAAGAAGTGAAAATTGAATTGAAATTGAATAATGGCCTTGAAGAAATAGTGAGATGTAATTGTTCTTTATGCAAAAAACGCGGTTCCATTATGGCTAAAATAAAATTAAAAAATTTAAAAATAATAAAAGGATCTGATAAATTAAAACTTTATAAATTTGGAAAAAATAAAGCTGAACATTTTTTTTGTTCTATATGTGGT
>CAZKXT010000092.1:0-3373 GCA_964556965.1 uncultured Alphaproteobacteria bacterium
AATATTTATCAGTATCAACGGGATTACCATTGGGAACGTATATATTTATTAAATCCACTTTTTTTTCTGCTATTTGAATTTCCGTTGATATTAATCTAGATTGCTTAATTTTATCACCAGGCAATTCTATGTTTATATTTTTCAACTTTTTTTTTGATAATATACAAACACCATTGTAACTTTTTTGTCCATTTACATAGGACTCGTAACCCAATTTTTTAATTTCATCAAATGGAAAATTTTTTTCCTCCGTTTTAATTTCTTGAAAAAGAACTAAGTCTGGAGAATTTGTTTGTAGATATTTTTTAATATTTTCGATTCTTGCTCTAATCGAGTTTACATTCCACGAAGAAATTTTCATGAAATAGAAAAAGAAATTCCGCAACCACAAGATGATTTGGCTTTAGGATTTTTAATTTTAAATGATTCTCCAATTAACTCAGATTCAAAATCAATTTCAGATCCTTTCAATATTTTAACCGAATCGGGATCTATCACAATTTTTTTGTATATCTGATCGTTTTTATCAATTTCGCTATCAAACTTAAAATCATATTTTAATCCAGAGCACCCACCTCCTTTGACCGCGATTCGAAAATAGGTTCCGAAGGGTTTTTTTGATATTAATTTCTCAATTCTATTAATAGCTTTATCTGTAAATTTTATCTCATTTATCATTTAATTTAATATAATATATTTATACCAATAAAATTATAAAAAATGAATATTTCAATTTCAAAAAAAGTCGATTATTCAGTTTCAACAAAAAATTCAAAGGGCAGAATTTTTAAAGAAGCAGAAACTCAATTAAGGTCACCATTTCAGCGTGACAGGGACAGAATTATTCATAGCGCGGCTTTCAGAAGACTTCAACACAAAACTCAAGTTTTCATTACTACCGAAGGAGATCATTTTAGAACGAGACTAACTCATTCAATGGAGGTTTCTCAAATATCAAGAAATTTAGCAAAATGTTTATTTTTAAATGAAGATTTGTGTGAAACTTTAAGCTTAGCCCACGACCTTGGGCACCCACCATTCGGTCATGCTGGCGAAAATGTTTTGAACGATTGCATGAATAATTTTGGAGGTTTTGATCATAATTTACAAACTTTAAGAATTGTGAGTTTTTTAGAGAACAAGTATTATAAATTTTATGGACTAAATTTAACTGCAGAAACTCTTGATGGATTAATTAAACACAATGGCCCTGTATTTAATTATAAAAAATTTAACAAAATTGTGGGAGAGAGTATTTTTAAAAAAAAAATAAATTTGAAAACATCACCATCATTAGAAGCGCAAGTTTCCTCGATCTCCGATGATATAGCTTACAACAATCATGATTTAGAAGATGGATTGAGAGCAGGAATTTTTAAATTTGATGATTTAATAAACGTACCTTTTGTTAAAATTTTTGTTAGCAAACATAAAAAACAATTAAAAAAACATAGAAGAGAAATTGTTATCAATCATATAATCAGAGACATGATCAATTCAATGATTTTAGATGTTGTAAAAAATACGAATTATAATTTAAAAAATCTAAGACCGAAAAAAATAGGAGATATTTATAACTTAAAATCACCAGCTGTTGATTTTTCAAACGAAATGAAAGTTAATCTTGAACATATTAGGTTTTTTTTGAGAGAAAAAATGTATAAAAATTTTAATATTGTTAAAAATATTAATAAGAGTAAAAAAATTATTAGATTTTTATTTAAAAAGCTTTTAAATGGTAGAAGTGGATTTTTAAGAAAAGACTTAATAATAAAATCTAGCAAAGAAAGGGCAATTTCAGATTATATTTCTGGAATGACAGACAGATACGCTATTAATCTATATAGATCATTAAAATGAACTTATTTTCAGAATATCATATTAAAATTATTAAATTTTTAAAAAAAATTGAAAAAAAAGAAAAAATTATTTTGCCCAACAAAATGGATCAAATAACATTTGAACCACCGCCAAAAAATTTAACGGGTGATATATCAACCAATTTATTATTTGTTATTTCGAAAATAAATAAAACATCTCCAATGATAATAGGAGAAAAAATTTCTTCGTTAATAAAAAAAGAGTTTAAAGAATTTGAAAAAATTGAAGTAAAAAAACCAGGATTTATCAATTTTTATTTTACTAATAACTTTTGGCGTCAATACATTAACACTTTAATTAAAATGAATAAAAAATATGGAATAAATAAAATTTCAAAAAGAAAAATAAATGTCGAATTCGTATCAGCGAATCCAACTGGGCCGCTACACGTTGGTCATTGCAGAGGCGCTATTCTTGGCGATGTAATTTCAAACCTGCTCGAGTTCAACGGAAATAAAGTTACACGAGAATACTATATTAATGATTTTGGAAAACAAATTGAAAATTTTGTTCAATCTGTCTATTTGAGAATGAATGAAATTTTATTCAATGAAAAATTTGAAATAAAAGAAAATCTTTATCCAGGCGAGTATATTATAGATATCGCAAAGTTAGTTTTATCAAAAAAAAATATTAAAAATCTTAAAGATTTTAAAAAAAATAAAAATATAATAAAAAAAATTGCTTTGAACCATGTAATGTCACTAATAAAAAAAGATTTGCATTCATTGGGAGTAAAACATAATAAATTTATTTCAGAAAATGATCTTGTAAAAAATAAAGAAATTAATAAAGCAATTAAAAAACTTGAGAAGAAAAAATTAATTTACGAAGGGAAATTGAATGCACCAAAATCAAACGAGGGTTCTTGGACATCTAAAAATCTTTGTTTATTTAAATCTACTCAATTTGGTGACGATGTGGATAGGGCATTAACAAAGGATGATGGAGAATGGACGTACTTTGCTGGCGATATAGCTTACCATTCCAATAAGATTGATAGAAAATATGATTCCGTGATTAATATTTTAGGATCTGATCACACTGGATACGTCAAAAGATTAGAGTCAGCATTTTCAGCTTTGTCAAACAGCAATGTAAAATTTAAATGCAAAATTAGCCAAATGGTAAAACTATATAAAGCTGGACAACCTTTTAAAATGTCAAAAAGAAAAGGTGATTATATAACTGTGAAAGATTTGGTAAACGAGGTGGGAAAAGACGCCGCAAGATTTATTATGCTTAACAGAAGTAATGATATGGAGCTTGATTTTGATTTTGAAAAAGTTAAAGAAAAAACTAAAGAAAATCCGGTTTACTATGTTCAATATGCTTACGCGAGAATTAACTCAGTCTTTGCTAATGCTAAAGTTAATTTAGATGGAATTTTTAAATTAAAAAAACATTCTGAAAATTTTAATGAACACGAAATTGAGTTAATTAAAAAAATATCAGAATGGCCAAACTGCGTTAAATTATCAGCTGATAATTT
>CAZKXT010000093.1:0-3338 GCA_964556965.1 uncultured Alphaproteobacteria bacterium
AAAAACTTCCTTTAGAAGAAAGATTTAAAGCACAACAAAAACTTTCAAAACTTCCTAAATATTCTGCAAGAATTAGAATCAGAAACAGATGTGAAATAACAGGAAGACCACATGGCGTTTATAGAAAACTTAAAATATCAAGAATCGCCTTAAGAGAACTTGCTTCTCAAGGAAAAATTCCTGGAATGGTTAAATCAAGTTGGTAAAGGAGAAAATATGAGTTTTATTGATCCAGTAGGAGACATGTTAACTAGAATTAGAAATGGTCAGATGAGGAATCTGAATCAAGTTCAAATACCGGCGTCAAATTTCAGAGGCAAAATTCTAGATGTTTTGGTTAAAGAAGGTTACATAAAAAATTATGAGCCCTTGAAAAATAAAGATAACAAATCTAATTTTAAAGTTGGTTTAAAATATAACCTTGGAAATCCTGTTATAAGCACGATTGTTAGAATATCAAGACCAGGGAGACGTATATACAGCAGAGCTCAAAGCATAGCAAAAATAAATAATGGTTTAGGAATTTCAATAGTATCAACTTCTAAAGGAGTTATGACGGATAGTGAAGCCAGAAAACAAAATATTGGTGGCGAAATTATTTGTAAAGTATTTTAATGTCTAAAATAGGAAAAAAAACAATTGCTATACCAAAAGAATCAAAGGTTACAGTTAACCAAGACAAGTTAGTAATTAGTGGACCAAAAGGATCTCACGAGGTTCCTATAAATGCAAAAATTTTTTCTGCTGAGGTAAAGGAAAATTTGCTTACAATAAAACCCATTAAATTAAGCGATGAAATTAAAAAACCATGGGGCACACTAAGAAGTTTGGTAAACAACGCTGTTCAAGGCACAAGTGTTGGATATAAAAAAACATTGGAGCTTAGCGGTGTTGGATACAGAGCCGCATTAAAAGGAAATGATTTAAATTTGAGCCTAGGTTTTAGTCATAACGTTGTCTACAAAATTCCAAAAGAAGTTAAAGTTTTGGTTGAAAAACAAACGATAATCAAATTAGATTCTAGCGATAAACAACTAGTTGGAAAAGTTGCGTCCGAAATAAAATCTCTTAAACCAGTTGAGCCATATAAAGGAAAAGGCATCAAAGAGTCTGGGCAATATATATTAAGAAAAGAAGGTAAAAAGAAATAAAAATGAAAAAAAACAAAAGAAAATTAAGAACAAGAAGAAAAATAAAAAGAGTTAATAAAAATCGTTTAAGATTATCTGTTTTTAGATCTTCAAAAAATATATATGCTCAAATAATTGATGATAATATTAGTAAAACAGTTGTAGCAGCATCTTCTAAAGACAAAGATATCAAAAAAGAAACAAAAACCAAGAAAGGCGACATATCAAAAATTGTTGCAAAAAATTTATTTAAAAAAGCAGCTGCAAAAAAAATTAATTCAGTATATTTTGATCGAGGAAAATACAGGTATCATGGTAGAATTAAAATTTTAGCTGATACATTAAGAAGCGAAGGAATGAAATTGTAATGGCCGATAAAGATTTTAAAGATAAACTGGTTTCAATTAACAGAATTACCAAAGTGGTAAAAGGAGGTAGAAGATTTGCTTTTGCTGCGTTGGTTGTTGTCGGAAATCAATCGGGAACTATGGGCACAGGTCATGCTAAAGCTAAACAAGTTCCAGATGCTATTAAAAAAGCAACCGAAACAGCAAAAAGAAATTTGTTTAAGATATCATTAAGGGAAGGAAGAACTTTGCATCACGATATATACGGAAAAAAAGGTTCTGGAAAAGTTTTGTTAAGAGCAGCGCCTGTGGGCACTGGTATTATTGCCGGCGGCCCAATAAGAGCAGTTTGTGAAGTTTTGGGAATACAGGATATAGTTGCCAAATCTATTGGCTCTTCAAATCCATACAATGTTTTGAATGCTTGCATATCCGCATTACAAAAACAGAATTCACCCAAAATGATTTCTCAATCGAGAGGAAAAAATATTTCTGAAATAACAAAACTAAAAAATTAAATGAAACTAAATACAATAAATAATAAAATTCATGATCCAAAAATAAGACCAGGGAGAGGAACGGGATCTGGAAAAGGAAAAACATCTGGAAGGGGTCATAAAGGTCAAAAATCAAGATCTGGTGTTGCTATAAAAAGCTTCGAAGGTGGTCAGATGCCTTTGTATAGAAGATTGCCGAAAAGAGGTTTTAAAAATTTTAACAACCAAAAATCCAAGATTGCTATAATAAATATTTCTGACATTGAAAAATTTGTTGGAACAAAAAGAATATCAATCGCAGAAAAAATCAATTTGAAATCTCTTCAAAACCTTAAATTAATAAACAAAAAGTATGAAAAATTAAAAATTTTAGGCAATGGAGAAGTTAAGAATAAAATTAACATAGAAGCAAATAAAGTTTCCAAACCCGCAAAAACTAAAATAGAATCTGCGGGAGGAACTATCAGTATAATAAAGTAATTAATAAAATTTATGGTTGAAAATAATCCCTCTTTATCTCAGTCCAGTGATTTAAAAAAAAGAATAATATTTACAATACTTATTTTATCTATTTATAGGTTTGGGACTTATGTTCCAATACCTGGTATCGATCCTATGGCCTTACAGGAAATAATGAGCACAAATCAAAAAGGTTTAATAGGAATGTTCAATGTTTTCGCTGGTGGCGCTATAAGCAGAATGGCGATTTTTGCTTTAGGAATAATGCCATATATATCCTCTTCTATTATTATTCAACTTCTTACAGGAGTATCTGATTATTTTAAGAATCTAAAAAACCAAGGAGAATTTGGAAGAAGAAAAATTACACAATACACTAGATACGGAACTGTTATCTTAGCTACAATTCAAGGTCTGGGTGTTGCGGTTGGTTTGGAGAATTCTACTGGTGTGGTGATAAACCCAGGTTTTTATTTTAAATTTAGTACGGTCGTTACCATTGTTACTGGAACAGTGTTTTTGATGTGGTTAGGTGAACAAATTACTCAAAGAGGAATTGGGAATGGTATATCTTTGATAATATTTTCTGGAATTGTAGCCGAGATTCCAAGAGCTTTGGCCGCAACGTTTGAGCTTGGCCGAACAGGAGCTCTAAGTTCGACAACTATAATTTTAATTATTTTTCTTCTTATAGGAACGGTCTTGTTTATAGTATTTATGGAACGAGCATTAAGAAAAATTTTAATTAATTATCCAAGAAGACAAGTTGGAAATAAAATTTACGGAGGTGAGTCTTCGCATTTACCTTTGAAAATTAATACAGCAGGAGTTATTCCGGCCATTTTTGCTTCAGCTTTACTTATGTTACCAATGACTTTTTCAAATTTTGCTTTTTCCGAAGGAGA
>CAZKXT010000094.1:0-3291 GCA_964556965.1 uncultured Alphaproteobacteria bacterium
TTAAAAATTTTTCTTGATATTCCGCCTCCTTTTGGAGTATTTGGCATTAAAACACTATATTTTCCAGCTAAAGAAATAAATGTAGTTAAGGCGGCGCCTTTTAATCCTCTCTCATCTTTTAAAACTTGTATAAGTATTACTTGCCCAGGTTTTATAACTTCTTGAATTTTATATTTTTTTAAATTTCCTAAAGATTTTTTTAGTGGAGATTCTTCTTTTTTAATTTCTTTCTTTATGTCGCTGTTAGTCTCGTTACCCAAACTGTTGTTGCTGGTCTCGTTGCCTAAATTAGTTTGGTTTTCTAAAGATTGTTCTTGTGGGTGTAAATTTTCAGATTCAGATTTTTCTTCATCAAGATGTTCTGTTTCTTTAAGTTCTTCTCTAATTTCCTCCTCTTTTTGTTTTATTTTTTCTTTATCGTCATGTGGTATTTGATAATAGTCAGTTTGAATGTCATTAAATGCTAAAAACCCATGTCTCTTTCTTCCAAAATTTATGAAAGCAGCCTGCAAAGAAGGCTCTACTCGACTAACTTTTCCTAAATATATGTTGTTCTTTATATGAGTCTTTAGTTTGTTCTCATATTCATATTCTTCAATATGATTGTTTGATTTAACGACAACGCGTGTCTCCGTAGGATGCGAAGCATCAATGTATAATTCTTTTTCCATGTTATGATTTTCCTTAATGAGTACATTTTTGTTCCATAGTATAATTTTGTATATAAGTGTATTGTTACATTATTTGTTGAGTATTTACTATTAAAAATTAACTAACACAACCGAGAAATGCCACAAGATAGCCAAAATTTAATAATTTCCTAACAACAATGATAAATTTTATCAAAAGATTTTTTGCTTACATCGTAGGGTTGATGTGCATATTATTTTTTATGATTTTTTCTACCCTTTGGTATTTTGCAAATGATTTACCTGACTATAAGGTTTTATCGGAATATAAACCCCCTGTATCAAGCAGAGTATATTCAGGAGATGGAGATTTAATTGCAGAATATGCTATTCAAAAAAGGTTGTTCATTTCATTTGATTCTATTCCTGACGTAGTCATAAATTCATTTTTATCAGCTGAAGATAAAAATTTTTTTAAACACCCCGGAATTGATGCAAGGGGAATAACAAGAGCAATTATCAAAAATGTTAGAAATTATATGCAATCAAGAAGATTGGAAGGCGCGTCAACCATAACTCAGCAAGTAGCCAAAAACTTTTTGCTTTCTAATGAAGTTTCTTTAAAAAGAAAAGTAAAAGAAGCTATTTTGGCTTTTAGAATTGAACGAGCTTATTCTAAAGAAAGAATTATGGAGCTTTATCTCAATCAAATTTATTTGGGGCAAGGAGCATATGGAGTAGCAGCGGCAAGCCTAGAATATTTTGATAAAGCTGTTAAAGATTTAAATTACCAAGAAGCAGCGTTACTTGCCGCATTACCTAAAGCACCTAGCAAGTATGATCCATTTAAATCAAAAAAACTTGCAAAAAATAGAAGAAATCTTGTTTTAAAAAATATTTTTGAAAATAATTACATTTCTGAAGATGAGTATAAAAAACTTATAAAAAAAAATATTGAGCTAAAAAAAAGAAAAATAAAATTATTTAAAGAAGCAAACTTTTATTCAGAGGAGGTTAGAAGGGTCATCAGCGAACAATATGGGTACGATCAACTATACAAAGAAGGCTTGTACATTAAAACAGCACTTAACGCAGAACATCAATTGAATGCTTTAAAAGCGCTTAGAGAAGGTCTCCAATCTTACGACAGAAGACATGGATGGAGAGGAGCAATTGTAAATCTTAAAGATAAAAAAAACTGGTTTGAAGTTGCAAAAAAATATTCATTAGAGAAAAATTTAGGATGGAAACTGGCAAAAGTTATCAATGTTGAAATGCTTGAAGCAAACATTGAAATTGAAAATAAAAAAAATGAAAAAATTTATTTTAAAGATGCAAGCTGGACAAGAAAGAAGAATTTTCGTGAAATATTATCTTCTGGAGATATAATTTATGTTCAAAAAAACGACAAAAAAAAATGGGTTTTAAAACAACGCCCGATAGTCAATGGCGCTATAGTAGTAATGGATCCTTTTACTGGAAGAGTATTGGCTTTAGTGGGTGGGTTTAGTTATGAATTAAGTGAATTTAATAGAGCTACCCAAGCAAAAAGACAACCGGGTTCTGCTTTCAAACCTTTTGTTTATGCTGCCGCTCTTGAAAATGGATACAGTCCATCAACTCTTGTTTTGGATGCTCCCTTTGTCATTGATCAAGGAGAAGGAAAAAAAAATTGGAAACCACAAAATTATGGTAAAGAGTTTTATGGACCATCTACTTTGAGAAAAGGTATCGAAAAATCTAGAAATTTGATGACTGTTAGAATTGCTCAAGATTTAGGGTTAAAAAAAATATCCAACATTTCAAAAAAGTTTAATATTTATAAAGATGTGCCCGAAGTTCTTTCAATCTCCTTAGGTTCTGCCGAGACTACCTTGTTGAATTTGACTAATGCATATTGTTCTTTTGTAAACGGCGGAAAACAAGTTAAACCGATATTAATTGACAGAATTCAGGATAGAAGAGGCAACACTATCTTTAAATCTGACCAAAGAAAGTGCCATGGATGTGAAAATTTTTCTTTTTCAAGTGATAAAATTCCTAAAATTAAAGATGAATATCCGCAAATAATATCTGAACAAACGGCTTATCAGATTACATCAATGTTAGAAGGGGCGGTGCAGAGAGGGACTGGAAGAAAATTAAAAAATTTAAATATTACGCTAGCTGGAAAAACGGGCACCACAAATAAGAATATGGACACTTGGTTTGTGGGATACACATCTAAGCTGGTCGTTGGAGTTTTTGTAGGTTTTGATGAGCCAAAATCTTTAGGGAGATACGAAACTGGAGCCAAAACATCTTTGCCAATTTTCAAAAGCTTTATAAAAAAATCTATAAAAAAGGAAGACGCTATGCCTTTTAAGGTTCCAAAAGGAATTTCTTTTGTAATGGTTGATCCCGATAAAGGAATTATGGAAGAATTAGACTATAAAAAAGCAATTTTTGAATCTTTTAAAACTTCCAACTTAGAAAATTTGTATTCAGGTAATTTTTTGAATGAAAAAACAAAACTATATGATAATATAAATCTAGAAAACATATATAGTTTTTATTAAGATGGACTTCACCGATATTAAAAATTTAATTAAAGAATCTAAAAAATCTCAAGATAATGTAAGGAGGTATCTTTGAAGCTAATAATGTTAAAAAAAGAATTTCT
>CAZKXT010000095.1:0-3259 GCA_964556965.1 uncultured Alphaproteobacteria bacterium
TATGAATTTTAGCTAAATTATAACTTCCCATCATTTGAGGGCATTGACCAGCTGCATGCCAAGTAGAACCTGAGGTTAACTCTCCCTTTTCAAGTAAAACTAAATCTTTCCATCCTTCTTTGGCAAGATGGTAGAGCAAACTTACACCCATAATACCACCGCCAATAATTCCTACTTTAGCATGTGAAACTATTTTATCTTCTGACATTTTTTCCCCGAAATTTTATTATATATTATGAATCCTAACCTACAAAATACTTTTGATTGCTTTTAAGGATGATTCAAAATCATCTTTGTGATCAATGGTGCTCGAAAAATTACCATTCTGATCCAATAAAATAACCAACCCAGTATGATCGATTAAATAATTTTCTCCTTGGGAAGAAGCTTTTTTTGAATGTATACCCCATGATTTTGCTAGAGCTTTAATTTTTTTTGACTCCCCGGTTATTCCAACAATTCTTTCATTAAAAGATTTTAAATACTCATTGAGAAATTTCCAAGTATCCCGTTCCGGATCTAGAGTGATAAAATAAACCTTTAATTTATTTTGTTTTTTTCCAAGTTTTTCCATCAGCAATGACATTCTGTGTAAAGTGAGTGGACATACGTCAGGACAATGAGCAAAACCAAAAAATAAAGCGGTCGAGGAACCAGCAAAAGCTTTTTCCGTTATTTTGTTGCCGTTAGAATCTATTAATTCAAAAGGAGTTCCCAACTTTGCTGTCGGAGAATATTCTGTCTGGATACTCTTCTTATTAATAATATTAAAAAAAAGCAAACCTATGATTAGAAGAGAAAGGCTGAATATGATCAAAATGCGTATCGAATTCATTTTCATTTTTTAATGATTATGTTTCAGTTTATAGAAATAATTATATATAAATAACAATAGTAATTATATTTTTATTTTGTCACATAAATTATTACTAAAAACTATGCATATGAATGATCAAAAAAAAGGAATGCTTCTAGCCTTTGGTGGTATTATGTTTATAACACCAGACTCTCTTTTAATACGTCTTGCAAACATCAATTCATGGAATTTAATTTTTTATAGAGGATTTATTCCATTTTTGGTTATTTTCATAGGTCTGTCAATTGTTTACAAATCTAATTTATTTAAAAAAATTTTGGATAATGGTTGGCATGGTTTATTTTTTATTCTGACTTTTGCCATAACAAGCATTGTATTTGTTGTTTCAATTGAAAACACAAACGTTGCAAACACATTAGTTATGGTTGCTTTAGCTCCAATGCTATCTGCGATTATCAGCTTGATTTTTTTAAAAGAAAATCCTGATAAAAAAACATGGATAGCTATAACCATTACAACGCTAGCTGTAATCTATATATTTTATGATGCAATAGATTCTGGGGATTTCTTAGGAAATTTTTTAGGTTTAGTTTGTGCAACTGGTTTAGCTGTAAATGCCGTTATTATAAGATCGGCTAAAAAAATTAGTTTAGTACCTTCTGCTATGATTGGAAAATTGGCCGTTGCATTATTTGCTATGATATTTGTTGATCAATTAAAATTAGAAAACAGTGATTTAATTATTGTTCCTTTAATGTGTGTAGCATGTATCGCCATTCCGTTTGTATGTGTAACTTTGGCACCTAGGTATATTACAGCAGCCGAGGTTAATCTTTTCTTTTTGCTTGAGACTATTTTTGGACCTTTTTGGGTGTGGTTGGTAATCAAAGAACAACCAAGTCTTGAAACTATCATTGGTGGTGGAATAATTATTACTACTATAGCCATCCATTCCGCTCTGGCTTTAAAAAAATAAGTGGCAATTATCTGCTTGCTTTTTAAATAAAAAAGAATACTCACTCAGACTATGTATAAAATTTTCAAAAATTCATGGGCTCTTTTTACCGGATACGCAGTACTTATACTTGCGCATGGCCTCCAAGGAAACCTTCTTGGGGTAAGAGCGGTAATGGAAGATTTTAATTTCTTAGCAACAGGAATAATGATGTCGGGATATTTTGTTGGATATTTTGTTGGAGCCAATTTAGTTCCTAATCTTGTTGGTAAGGTGGGTCACATTAGAGTTTTTGCAGCTTTCGCTTCTTTAGCATCGTTAAGTATTTTAATACATGCTATTTTTGTAAACCCTTTTATATGGACTATGGGAAGATTTTTAACCGGCTTAAGTATTGCGGGAATTCTAATTATTGTTGAAAGTTGGTTAAATGATAGAGCGACCAACAGAACTCGAGGTAAAGTTTTGTCGATTTATATGGTTATCACTTTTTCTGGCCTAGCCTTTGGAAGTTTATTATTAAATTTTAACAGTCCAAAAAATTATGAACCATTCATCTTGGTGTCCTTATTATTATCTGTAGCTCTTGTTCCAATACTATTAACCAAACGTAAGCCACCTAAGTTTAAAAAAACATCAGAGATGAAAGTAAAAGAACTTTTTAAAATATCTCCCTTAGCCAGTTTTGGTATGTTTTGCACGGGGATGATCCAGTCATCTCTAGTTACTTTAGGGGCAGTTTACGCAACCACTATGAATTTTACCATTTTGGAGGTGTCAGTTTTTATATTTTTAATTACAATATCTGGAGCTGTATTGCAGTGGCCAATTGGATTTTTGTCTGATCTTTTTGATAGGAGATTAGTTATAATTGTTTGCACTTTTATGGCATCAGCTTTCGCTATTGCATCAATATTAGCCGTGGGTACACGACCAGAAGCTATGTACTTAGGAATAAATTGGCAAAGTGACAAAATTATTTTTTATATTTTAGTCGCTCTCTTTGCAGGATTTTCACTTCCACTTTTCTCTTTAAATCTAGCCTACATAAACGATTTTCTACAACAAGAAAAATTTGTTGCTGCGGGAGCAGGTCTAAATATCATATTTGGAATTGGAGGAATATTAGGGCCCGTTTTATGTTCTGTGGTAATGCTGAAATTAGGTGCCAATGGATTCTTTATGTATATGAGTATTATTCATTTAATTATAGGTGTATTTGGAATATTTAGGGTAACAAGAAGAAAGGTAAAAGAAAATCCAGATAATACTTATACACCACTTCCAAGAAATATTACTCCAGCCGGTATTGCGCTGGATCCAGATACGGGTGTTGATTTATCCAACGCTGAAAAAAATTGATTCAACTCAAAAGTTAATAAAAAAAATTTATTTCAATAAAAATATGACTCACATCAAGCTTATAAAGGTATGTGAATCGAGAGTTTCGTGATAGTATACAAATCGTTAATGATCTCGTTAAAAGA
>CAZKXT010000096.1:0-3167 GCA_964556965.1 uncultured Alphaproteobacteria bacterium
TATCCAAAATTTTTCTAGTCTCTTCTTTTCCTGAAGGGTCACCTATAAGTGTTGTCCCTCCACCAAGCAAAACTATTGGCTGATGACCAAATTTCTGAAGAAGACGAAGGCACATAATTTGCATCAAGC
Source organism: uncultured Alphaproteobacteria bacterium (assembly GCA_964556965.1). Classification (GTDB taxonomy): domain Bacteria; phylum Pseudomonadota; class Alphaproteobacteria; order Pelagibacterales; family Pelagibacteraceae; genus CAZKXT01. The sequence goes on from CAZKXT010000096.1 coordinate 130, forward strand.
TTCCGACGTGCAGACTTGGAGCTGTACAGTCAAATCCAATGTAAGCTCTAATTTTGCTTCCAGACATCAATTCATCAAGGCCGGGTTGATCAGTACATTGGCTGAAGTAACCTCTTTTTTGAAATTCAGTTAAAAATGTTTCTTGCATGAATTTTTCAGCTTCTTTAAAGTTGTAATATACAAGATTCCTTTTAAATTAAATATAATTTATGAGCAAATCCTTTTATAGCCTGGGTCTTATGAGCGGCACATCGATGGATGGAGTGGATGCTTCAATTATTCAATCAGACGGGGAGAAAAAATATAAGGTAATTATAGATAAATATTTTGAATATCCTAAAATTCTTTTTGAAAATTTAACGAAACTTAGAGATAAAATTAAAAGCGCAGAAGATTTAAAAAAACTTTCCAAAGAAGTAAACAATATTGAAAAAGAAATAACGGTTTTTCACGCTAACGCAGTGAATGAAATTTTAAAAAAAACGAAAATAAATATAGATTTTGTAGGATTTCATGGGCAAACCATTTTTCACAATGTGAAAGAAAAAATTTCTAAGCAGTTAGGGGACGGCAAACTTCTTTCAAAGCTTACAAAAAAAACTGTTGTATATAATTTCAGAAAAAATGATTTAGTTAATGGCGGAGAGGGCGCTCCATTAGCTCCAGTATTTCATAAATTATTAGTTGAACAAAATAAAATAAAAGCACCAGTTATGATATTAAATATTGGCGGAATAGCAAATGTAACTTCAATAAGTAATAATTTTGAAATATCCAGTTTGGACATAGGTCCAGGTAATTGTTTAATTGATAGATGGATTAGATTAAAATCCGATAAAAAATATGATGACAAAGGTTTAATCGCAAGATCTGGCACTGTAGACAAGCTTATATTAAATCAGTCATTAGATAATTTTTATAATAACGAAATAAGTAAAAAAAAATCATATGATACAAATGATTTTGATTTATCATTTGCGCGAGGATTGGCTTTAGAAAATGGCGCAGCAACTTTAACTGAGTTCACCGCAGACATTTGCTCAAAAAAACTGGCAAACAGCAATATATATGTATTGGGTGGAGGAAGAAAGAATACTTTTTTGATTGAGAGTATTGAAAAAAAAATGCACTGTAAAATTAAATTAATTGATATAATTGGTATAGATGGAGATTTTATCGAGTCCCAAGCTTTTGCATATCTTGCTATTAGATCTTATCTTAAATTGCCAATTTCTTTTCCAGACACAACCGGTGTAAGCAAGCCATGTACTGGTGGAGTAATTATTAAAAATTATTGATATAACGAAGACTCTTTTTCAATATATTCGTGAAGTTTATTTTTTAGAATTTTTTCTTTCATTTTAAAAAAATGATTTGCTCCGTTGATCTCAATAAAAGATACTTTTATGCCTTTTTGAGAATCTAACCTTTTCTTTAAAGTATTTATGTTTTCTTTGGGTACCAACTCATCATTTTCACCATACACAACCATGCCAGAGGAAGGGCATGGAGCTAAAAAAGAAAAATCGTAAACGTTTGGTTGGGGCGATATAGATATAAATCTATTGATTTCTGGTCTTCGCATTAAAAGCTGCATTGCTATTAGAGAGCCAAAAGAAAAACCCGCTATCCAACATTGACTGTAATCAAAGTTTTCTCTTTCAATCCAGTCTAATGCGGCAGCAGCATCCGAGAGCTCTCCTTGTCCATGATCAAAAGATCCATCGCTTTTTCCAACTCCTCTAAAATTAATTCTGCATACAGAAAATCCATTTTCATAAAAACAATTGTAAGTTTCAAAAACAACTTTATTATTCATAGTTCCTCCGTATTGTGGATGGGGCTGAAGAATCAAAGCTACTGGTGCGCCCTTTTTTTCACTTTTTAGATATTTAGCTTGGATTCTCCCAGCAGGACCAGGAATAAAAACTTCTGTATTTTTTTTTACCATTTTTTAGTAATGATTATTAGTTTCAAAAAAAGTTTAAGTTTATAACACGTTTACAGGCATCGATTTTACTTTTTTTATACTTGACTAATTTAGTAGGATTCAATAAATAATTGCTATATTTAGAGGTTATTTCATATGAAACTAACAAACAAAGGAAGATATGCTGTGATGGCTATGGCTGAATTAGCCAAGCATAACATAAAAAAACCCATCAATTTATCTGAAATTTCAATAAGACAAGGGATTTCCATATCTTTTCTAGAGCAAATTTTTTTACAATTAAAAAATAAAGATTTGGTTCAGAGCGTAAGAGGTCCCTCAGGTGGCTATATTCTTATGAAACCTCCAGAAGAAATTAAGCTTTCAAACATAATTAATGCTGTAGACGAAAAAGTTAGAACGCTCAGATGCAAAAAAGATTCGAAAAAAGGATGTAATGGAAAATCTATTAAATGCATTACACATGATCTTTGGGCTGAGCTTGAACATCATATTATGTATTTTTTTGAAAAAAATACATTAAGAGATCTGGTTAGCAAAACCAATAATAAATTTGATTTGGAAATAAAAAAATGAAGCAACAAGGAATAGAAAATATAAAAGAATATAAGTACGGATTTACAACGGACATAGACAGCATTAGAGCTCCAAAGGGTCTTAATGAAGAGGTGATAAAATTTATATCCAAAATAAAAAAAGAACCTAAATGGATGCTAGACTGGAGATTAAAAGCTTATAATAGATTAAAAAATATTAAAGAACCAAATTGGCAAAAACCAAAATATCCAAAAATTAATTATCAGAACCTATATTACTATTCTGCTCCGAAAAGCGCGAAAAATAAACCCAAAACCCTTGATGAAGTTGATCCTAAATTGTTAGAAACATACAAAAAGTTGGGAATTCCGTTAAAAGAACAAGAAAAACTTAGTGGTGTGGCAGTAGATGCAGTGTTCGATTCAGTGTCAGTTGCGACAACTTTTAAAGACAAATTAACAGAAAAAGGAATTATTTTTTGTCCAATATCAGAAGCAATTCAAAAACATCCTGAGCTTGTTAAGAAATATTTAGGTTCCGTGATTCCAAT
>CAZKXT010000097.1:0-3159 GCA_964556965.1 uncultured Alphaproteobacteria bacterium
AAGCAACTTCATCTGCATAACCTTGAGAGAAATTAATTGTTTTCATTCTCTCGTCGGTAATTGACATGCCGGCCATAATTGCATCATATTTTCTCATGACAAGTCCAGGAATCATTCCGTCCCAATCCTGCTCTACTATGGTGCAATCAGCTTCCATATAAATGCAAAGAAAATTAGCAAGCTCAACTTCAAAGCCAATTAATTTTCCAGATTCATCTTTTGCATTCCATGGCGGATAAGCACCTTCTGTTCCTATCTTTATCTTGTCAGCTAAAGCCGTTGAAGAAATCAAGACCAAAGCGACTAAAGAAGATAGAAAAAATTTACATATTTTTTTCATATTCCCCCCTTTAAAAAAAACAATATTAAAGTGAAAAAAAAGATTATGCCAGAAAAAATTAATACGTGAAATAGTTGAATTATTCTAAGAATCCATGATTGAAGAGGCAAAAGTCCAACGACAATCGAAGCTTGGTATGAATATTTCGTCTAATTTGGCATTTCCAAAGTTTTTAGATAAAACTTTGGTCCAATTATCCACCTGCTTAGGTTTTTTTGAAAGGCAGCCAACTTGAGCTGTGATCACGCCGCCTGGTTTAAGAATTCTTTTCAAACCCTTCATATTTTTTGCTGCCAAATCAATGCAATATTGGTCATCGTTCAAATCAACAAAAATTTTGTCATATTTTGAATCTTTTACATTTTTGATGCTTTCAAATGCATCTCCCCAATAACATTTTACACTATTATTTTCTTTTGCCTGGCCAGCTGTTTTTGGAAGATGTTTGTAGCAAGCTTTAACAACCTCTGGATCTAATTCATACCAATCGATTAAATCGAATCCTTTTGAAATACATTCTCTTGCAACACCACCGTCTCCACCACCAATTATAGCGGCGCTAGAATTGTCTTTGGATAAACTAAGAGCGGCGCTAACGAACTGTCCGCTATATTTTTTCTCATCTTTTTCTGCAACCTGCAACTCGCTATCTATGAAAAGAGCGTTTCCAAATTCTTGTAATTTTAATATTTCTATATGTTGACCAACTTTTGATACGAAGTTTTCTAATACATCATCTACTACATAATATTTCTTATGGCCTGGGGTGCTATATATGTCTTTGTATAAGCCTTGATTACTTCTATCAAAATTTCTACTTACTGCTCTTCCATGTCTAATTTCTTTTTTTAGAATTTCTAACGCTATTGTTGGAGAAACCTTGCCACATGTAAAAAAATCAAAACTGATTATTCCTTTTTCTGGAAATGTATGAAAACTCATATGGCTTTCTGCTAAAAGCGCAACACAAGTATATCCTTGTGGTTTAAAATTGTATTCAGCTATATTAAGAACTTGCACCTTGGCTTTTTTGGCGATTTTGTAGATGATTTTGGTGTAAAAATTAGAAGAATAGTCCTGTTTTACACCCAAAAAATCTATTGTAACGTGTTCTCCAACTTTTTTCATATTCTCACACGAATCCTTTTATTTTTTATACTTGTTATTTTTTTTTATAACAACTAAAAAATATCTGTTAATAAGTTAATGGAGTTTTATTTTGAAAAATAATTGGTCAAAAAAAATTGCAAAAAAATATATAAAAAAGTACAAAAAACTTGGCTTTTCTGAAGATTTGGCTCTAAGAGTTTATACAACACGCCTACTAGGAAGAAATAAAGAGCTGGTGCTTCACGGGGGAGGAAATACCTCTGTTAAAACTGCTGTAAAAGATATTGATGGAAAAAAATATAATGTTTTATGCGTTAAAGGAAGCGGATGGGATATGGCAGACATAGAGCCTCCAGGTCTCCCCGCGGTAAAATTAGAACCTCTTCTGGCGCTTAAAAATAAAAAGTATCTTTCTGATGAAGATATGGTAGCGTATCAAAAAAGAAATCTAATTGATATTAAATCGCCCAATCCATCCGTTGAAACATTTTTACATGCTTTTTTACCTTTTAAATATGTTGATCATACACATGCCGACGCAATTCTTAACATAACTAATAGACCTGGTGGATTAAACTATTGTAAAAAAATATTTGGAAAAAAAACAAGTATCGTTCCATATGTAATGCCTGGTTTTATGTTGGCTAAAAAAATACATGATATTTATTTAAAAAACCCGGACATAAACTGTTTGATATTAATGAATCATGGAATATTCACTTTCTCAAATGAATGTAAAGAAGCCTATGATTTAATGATCAACTATGTTTCTAAAGCTGAAAGAGCTGTAAAAAAATTAAAAAGTAAAAAAATAAAACAAATTAAAAAATTCTCTACGAAATTCGATCCTCATGAAATTGCTCCAATATTAAGAGGACTGTTATCCGAAAACAAAGATCAAAAATTTGTAGTTAATTATCGATCGAACAAACACTTAAAATATTTTATAAATGGAAAAAATGTTAGAGCTTATTCTTCAAAAGGAACGGCAACTCCAGATCATGTAATTAGAGTAAAACCTTTTCCATTAATAATCACTCCAAAGAAAAATTCCTCAACAAAAGAATTTGAAATAACGGCAAAAAAAGCTTTTCAAAATTATAGAAAAAAGTACGTGCATTACTTCAATCTGAACAAAAAAAAGGTTAAAGGAAAAAGAACAATGCTTGATACTTCACCGAGAGTTATTCTGGTACAAAATGTTGGATTGTTCAGTGTTGGTAAAGATCTAAGCGGAGCAAAAATTGCTGGTGATTTGACTGAAACGAATGCCAGAGTAATTACTTCTGTTGAAGAAACTTCCACATACAAATTTATTCCCGAAAAAGATCTTTTCGATGTTGAGTATTGGTCTTTAGAACAAGCTAAAATTAAGAGAAAGAAAAAACTTCTTGAAGGAAATGTAGTTGTCGTCACTGGAAGCACTGGAACCATAGGTTTTGAAACATATAAAATGTTTAAAAGTTATGGAGCTGAAGTTGTTTTGCTCGATTATAATCTAGAACGCTTGAAAGAAGTGCAATCTAAGATTAAAGATCTTTGTATTCATTGTGATGTAACGAATAAAAAAAGTGTTAAGAAAGCGTTCAAACAAATCTGTGAAAAATTTGGAGGTGTTGATATATTAGTTTCAAATGCTGGAACAGCTCCTAGCGGTGCAATAGGCGAAGTAAGTGATGATGTTCTAAGAAAAAGTTTTGAAATTAATT
>CAZKXT010000098.1:0-3066 GCA_964556965.1 uncultured Alphaproteobacteria bacterium
CTTTTATCTAAAAAAGAAATTCCGTGTGATTTAAGAACTTGATTTCTTTGACAATTTGTTAGAAAAATTATTATAAGTAATAATAAAATATTAGAAATATGTTTAAAAATAGTTCTCATGTTGATTTTAAAATTTTATACAATAATTTACTAGAATTAGTAAGAAAAAAAGAGCTTTATATTCATTACAATATAGAGGATACTTTTACAGCCCGCATATTTCTCATATTTTTTTTCACATCTTTTTTGTTAATTAGATTGAAAAAATTACCTAATTCAAAAAAAGTTTCCCAAGATATATTTGATAATATATTTTATTACATCGAGCTGAATACCAGAGAGCTTGGCTTCGGCGACATATATGTTAATAAAAAAATGAAGATTTTAACAAAGAGTTTTTATAATATTTTATTGGAATGTGAAAAGTATGAAAAAACAAAACATAACGACTTTGTTAACTTTTTATCGCTAAACTTTTACTCAAATAAAAATGAAAAGAAGGAATGTTCTGAAAAACTAGCTAAATTTTTTAATGTGTTTAATGATTTCAGTTCAAAATTAACTTTGGAAACCATCAAAAAAGGTGATATAAAATTTAATTATTTTTAAATATTATGGCTGTCCCTAAACGAAAAACATCTAAATCTAGGAGAGATAAAAGACGGTCTCATCACAGACTTAAAAAGATTAATATAATCGAAGATAAAAAGTCTGGTGAGTATCGATTATCACATCATATTGATCTTAAAACCGGCTATTACAAGGGAAGACAAGTTTTCGAACCTAAGGAGTAAAATCTTATGCGAGAAACAATTACTATTGCAGTCGATGCAATGGGTGGCGAAAATTCTCCAAAAAAAGTTATAGAAGGAATTAAAATTTCTTTAATAAAGAATCCAAATTTAAAGTTCTTGCTATTTGGAGATGAAAAAATCTTAGTTAATTATTTAGGCAATGAAAAAAATCTTTTACAAAATATCAAAATTTACCATTGTTCTCAAAAAGTGGAGGATGATGAAAGTCCATTGTCAGGAGCTAAAAAAGGAAATTCCACTAGCATGTGGCAATGTATAGAGGCGCAAAAAAAATTAGGCGCAGACATTTCATTATCTGCTGGAAACACCGGTGCATTATTAGTGACATCAAAAATGATTTTGGACACAATTAAAAATATTGATAAACCTGCTTTGGCTGGAATGTGGCCACACAAAAATGGCACCAACATAGTTTTAGATTTGGGCGCAAATTTAGAATGTTCAGACAAAACATTAGTAAATTTTTGTAATATGGGTGCCGCTTTAAGAAAATCTTTATTTCCCGAGGACCCAATTAATGTTGCCTTGTTAAATATAGGAACGGAAGAAATTAAAGGTAATGAAAATTTGAAAAAAGCTTACACAGCTTTAAAAGAAAAACCCAATGTTAATTATAATTTTTTTGGCTTCATAGAAGGAAATAAAATTATGAAAAGTGAAGCCAATGTAATAGTAACAGATGGATGGACAGGCAACATTGCATTAAAAACAGCAGAAGGAACGGCAACATTCATATCTAATTATTTGAAAGATTCTTTAACAAAAAATTTTATCACAAAACTATCGAGCTTTTTTGTCTTAAATATTTTTAAAAAATTTAAAAAAAAATTTGACCCGAGAAAATACAATGGAGCTATTTTTCTTGGACTAAATGGGCCCGTTGTTAAAAGCCACGGTTCAACAGACTCATTGGGATTTGCATATTCGATTAAGATGTGTAATAAAATTGTGAAAGGTGAGCTGTTAAATAAAATAAAGAAAAATTTTGAAGATAGTTCTGAATGAAGAAAAAAAATGTTACCAGAGTAGATCTTGAAATTGATATTCATAAAAATTTGGGTTTTTCAAAACTGCTGTGCAAAAAAATTACGCAAGATTTTTTTGATGTAATAAAAGAATTTATTAACAAAAATGATCAGTTGAAAATTGCAAAATTTGGAACTTTTCAAAAAAAATACAAAAAACAAAGAATCGGAAGAAACCCTAAAACCAAAGAATTAAAAAATATTTCAGCAAGAAATGTTATAAAATTTAAACCGTCAGATCATTTAATCAATAAGGTGAATAAAAAAAATGAAGAATAAAAAGCCTGATTATATTACAATTAGTCAATTGGCAAAAAAACTTAACTTAATTGATGAAAAAACAGGAAAACCACAAACACACACGATACGTTTTTGGGAAAGTCAATTTAAACAAATCAAACCCTCAGTTAGAGCTGGCAAGAGAAGATATTATTCTGAAAATGATTTTCAAGTGATAAAGAAAATCAAAAATCTACTTAAGGATTATGGAATGACAATTAAAGGAGCCAAAATGTTACTTGATAAAGATAAAACAAATCTTGACGTTAATACGGATTTTGATGTAGATAATGAAGCTTTTAAAGGGAATGTTAAACAAAGAATTAGAAATTTAAAAAGTTTGATAACTGATTTAAAAAATATAAAAAATGGCAAAAAAAAGCTCAATTAAAGTAAGACTTGTACCGGAAAGCAAGCCAGACAGCCCTTTCTTTTATTACACAAAAAAACCAACGGGCGGTGAAAAAGCCAAGATAAAATTAAAAATTAAGAAATACAATCCCGCTACAAGGAAGCACGAAATTTTTGTTGAGAAGAAATTACCTCCACACAGCAAATAATTATTTTTTAAAGTTTTTTCTTTCAAACTCTACATAGCTCCAAATCATATTTTTCCATACCCTTCTAGATATGTTGGGATCTAATTTATGTTTGAGTGATTTTTTTTTAATTCTTTTCAAAATTTGAGCAATTCTTTTTTTATCAATTATTTGGTTTTTGTACTCCTTTAGAGACATGACTTGTTTGACTAAATTAGTTCTTTTTATTAATAATTTGAACAACTTGTTATCAACATAATCAAGTTTTTTCCTTAAGTTGTTAAGTTTTTTTAATTTAATTGGTGACATTTATACATCTTAAAAAATATATTAATAAATGTATATATTGTCTTTAAATGAAAGAAAATATTAAAAATTTAAATTTATTAATTTCTTATTGGTTGTTAAT
>CAZKXT010000099.1:0-2902 GCA_964556965.1 uncultured Alphaproteobacteria bacterium
ACAACACTTATAGGTGACCCTTCAGGAAAAGAAGAGACTAGAAAAATTTTGGATAAAAAGGAAATTAATAAAAATATAAAAAATATTCAAAATGTGTTTAAAATATTTTTAAAATCCAAAAACTCAAAAACAAAACCCATATTTATTAATAACTACAATTGGCTAAGTAAATTAAATTATATTAATTTTTTAAGAGATGTTGGAAAACACTTTACCATAAATAAAATGTTAACTTTTGATAGTGTTAAGTTACGTTTAGAAAGAGAGCAATCTTTAAGCTATATGGAGTTTAATTATATGATACTCCAGGCTTACGATTTTCTTGAACTGAACAAAAGAAATAAGTGCAATTTACAAATTGGCGGTTCAGACCAGTGGGGAAATATAGTTAATGGAGTAGAATTAATTAAAAGAAAAAATAAAAATAAATCCTATGGATTAACAACTCCTCTGATAACGCTTGCTTCTGGAACTAAAATGGGAAAAACGGAAAAAGGTGCCATTTGGTTAGATAAAAAAATGCTTTCGCCTTATGATTATTGGCAGTTTTGGAGAAACACTGACGATAAAGATGTAGTTAAATTTTTAAAAATGTTTACAGATTTAAATCTTCAGGAAATAGAAAGTTTAGAAAAAAATAACAAAAATATAAATAATCTTAAAATTTTGCTTGCTAATAAAACTACAGAAATGCTTCATGGAACAAAAGCTGCTGAAAATGCAGAAACCACAGCGCAAAAAACTTTCGAAGATGGAACGATAGGAGGAGATCTTCCGACTTTAAAAATTAAAAAAAACTCAATGACAAATGGTATTAGTATTTTTGATCTAGTGCTTCAAACAAAACTTGCAAATTCCAAAGGTGAAATTAGAAGAATGATGAAAAATAATGGACTAAAAATTAATAACCAAATTTTAACTGATGAATCAAAAATAATTAATGTAAGCGATTTTGATCAAGATAATAACATGAAAGTTTCCCACGGAAAAAAACGACACGTTATTGTGAAGATTGTTTAGATTGTTCTTGTTTTTTAATTTTTTCCAAAGCTCTTACAATAAATCTCGGTGTTAAAGTTTTAATAGGATTTACGGTTGTTTTAATATCTTTTGGATGACCTTTCATTTTAAAACTTACGCCCACAACACCCTCTCCTAACTTTTTTCCAACCAAAATATCACCAACGAGTGGGATAGATGCTATAATTGCATTAAGTTTTGTCGCAGGTACTAGAGTTCCACGCAAACTCACAGTCTTTCCTTTGTCCACATACCCTTCCATCAAGATTGAAACGGCTGGACCTATAGCTAAGAGGTCCTCAACATTTAGAGTATTGCCTTTTGTATTTGATTTTATTTCTATAGATTCAAAACGTATACCTTCTCCATTTAGAGTATCCGCAATGCCCTGCAAAGATGCTAAAGTTAGCAATTGAGCTAAGGCAGGAACTTTTGAAACTTTAAAATCCGTAATTGTTAAATTTGAATTAGATGTTCCTTTTGTAATAGTTGACTGATATTCCAATTTTCCACCTTCAAAACCTTTAATAAAATTAAAATTTTTTACAAAAGGCTTGGCTCGATCTGAAATTAGTTGAAATGTTCTTGTATCGTTGTCAGTTTGATAAATAGATATTTCAATTATTTCTTCATTTGAAAAATTTCCTTTAGCGCTTAGTTTGTTATAAGATCCTTTGCTTAGTGACGCAATCATAGCAAAATCTGAAATTTCATCCTCTGTGCCTGTAAGTGTTTTTTTAAAATTAACTTTTATATCACTAGTAAAATTCTTAGCAAAAATTTTTTTATCTTCTTTTGTATAAATAGATTTTAGAAAGGGCCTGGAATCAAAAACATTTCCTTTAATTACAATTTTATCTAATTTATTAATTGAAAAGTCATTATTTTTAACTTGATCTATGAAAGTTTTGACCTCTATTTTTTTTAAGTCAATTGTTTCAAAATTTTTATTTAACTTAACATTTTCCAGATATACTTGGTTTTTATCAGCTAAAAATTGCAATTGGTTAATATTATAATATTTGTTCAAAGCAAAATCTGCATCGAAACTTATCTGTGATTTTTTTCCAAGATCTTTTTTATAGTTTAATTTTGATATTTTAAAATCAGAATTTGTTAAATCTAAAAACCCACTGATCTTATAATTTTTTTTACTATGATTACGTTTTTCTTTTATTTTAAATTTATCAAACTGATTTTGAATTTTAATTGAACCATCTAATTCAAGTATTTGATTTTTTTCAGATTTTTCAAACTTAATCTTGCTATCTTTCAACTCTAATTTGGTACTGTAATTAGGCAAATATTCTTTAAATGCTTCAATTTTTCCTAAGTCGAATGAACAATCTAATATATCACCCTCGGAAGAATATGATAAATTTTTTACCTTAAATTTTTTGTTTAAATCAAAAATAATATTTGTTTTTATATTTACATTGGCAACAATATTTTCTAGAAAATTTGATTTTAAATTAAATAACGATGATATTTTTTTAATTTGAGAAAAATCTACCTTTCCTTTTGTATGTAAAAATGTTTTGAATTTCCTTGTATTTTTCAAGTTTTGTAAATGAATTACACTTTCGGAAATATCTAAATCAAAAAAAGATCCTTTTTTAACTGTGATAACAAAAACATCTCCCTCTTTTTCTTTTTTTTTATTTATTTCCGTTGTTAAATTTTTAATTGAAAATTCCTTAGTAAAATTAATTGATGCTTCGGATATTTTTCCCGAAAACCCATAATTTTCACCGATGCTTCCATCTTTGTTAAAAGGAATAAAAAACTTTCCCTCTAAACTTCCTTTTTCAAAAATTTTTCTGAATTGCCTATTAATAAACCTTGGTAAAAAAATACTGGTAATTTTTGTTATATCTTTTAT
>CAZKXT010000100.1:0-2880 GCA_964556965.1 uncultured Alphaproteobacteria bacterium
GTTTTTTGTCGATAATATTTTTAGATTCACACAGGCGGGATCAGAAGTATCAGCTCTACTAGGAAGAATACCTTCTGCAGTTGGATACCAACCTACTTTAGCAACAGACATGGGAAATTTACAAGAGAGAATCACCACTACAAATAAAGGTTCAATAACTTCAGTTCAGGCTATTTATGTTCCCGCAGATGATTTAACCGATCCTGCGCCAGCCACATCATTTTCACACCTTGATGCTACCACAGTACTTTCAAGACAAATAGCTGAATTAGGAATCTATCCAGCTGTTGATCCACTTGATTCTACATCAAGAATTTTAGATCCACGTGTAGTTGGAGAAGAGCATTATAGAGTTGCCAGAGAAGTTCAAAGGATATTACAAGCGTACAAATCTCTTCAAGATATCATAGCCATACTAGGAATGGATGAATTGTCCGAAGAAGATAAATTAACCGTTGCCAGAGCAAGAAAAATTCAAAGATTTTTATCACAACCATTTTTTGTTGCAGAAGTGTTTACAGGGTCTCCAGGAAAGCTTGTTGACTTACAATCAACCATCAAAGGTTTCGACGCAATATGCAAAGGTCAATATGATCATCTTCCCGAAGCAGCATTTTATATGGTCGGATCAATAGAAGAGGTAGTTGAAAAAGCTGAAAAGATGGCAAAAGAAGCCGCTACTTAAAATGGATGAAAATTTTAAATTAGATATTATTAGTCCTGAAAAAACTTTGTTTTCAGACGACGTGTTAATGGTAACAATGCCTGCGGTTGAGGGAGATATGGGAATTTTAAAAAATCATATTAACTTCATTACATTTCTTAAACCAGGAATAATCAATATTCAATTAAAAGACAAAAGTTCAGAGGAGTTGTATATTGAAGAAGGTACAGTTGAATTTAGTAGCAATATATTAACAGTTTTATCTTCTACAGTTTTTCAATTAAATGAATTATCCAAAGATCTTGTTCAGAAAATGATCGAAGAAACTGATAAAGAAATAAACAGCAATGATTTAACGGATAAACATAGATTTATATTGAGTCACAAACTTAGTGTATTAAAAAATATTTCTATATAGTTTTAATTATTTCTACGATTTCCTTTTGAATCTTTTTATAAACTTCTAATTTAAATTCAACAACAACATCAGTTAAATCTTTTATACTTATCCATTTCCATTCGATAAATTCAGGTCTTTTTGTTTTTAAATTTATTTCTCTATCTTCACCCATGAATTTCATTAAAAACCATTTTTGTTTTTGACCTCTAAATTTTCCTTTCCATATTTTTCTAACCAAATTTGATGGGAGGTCATATTGTGTCCAATAATTAATTTCTTTTATTAGCTTTACACTTTTTACACTTGTTTCTTCTTGAAGCTCTCTTAAAGCCGCGTCTAAATATTTTTCTTTATTATTTACTCCTCCCTGAGGCATTTGCCAAAATTTTACTGGATTATCAATTCTCTTTCCTACAAATATTTTATTATCTTTATTTAGCAAAGCAATGCCCACTCCTATTCTAAGCGGCCTATTAGAATATAGTTTGTTTCTATCCATTTAATAATTGGACTGCAAAGTTCAATTGGTTGTCAGTTTCTGTTCCAATTCTAAAAGCATCATTTTCTTCATAAACTGTTATTTCTGGAATAACCCCAACCTCAGATATTGATTTTCCAGAGGGTAAATAATATTTAGATATGGTTAGTCTAATAGCTCCTTTATTTTTTAAAGGTATGATTGATTGTACCGAACCTTTTCCGTAACTAGTCTCACCCAATAAAATTGCCCGTTTATGATCTTGTAGAGCTCCCGCGACAATTTCTGCAGCAGAAGCTGAGCCATAATTAATTAAGACTAATAATGTTTTATTTTTGATTTTATCACCTTCTCTTGCAAAAAATCTTCTATTTTCACTTTTATCTCTGCTTCTCGTTGATACTATTTCTCCATCATTTAAAAACATATCGGTGATTTTTACTGCTTGTGTTAGTAGTCCCCCAGGATTGTTTCTTAAATCAAGTATATATTTTTCTATAGATTTATTTTTTTCAAATTTTTTAATTACTTTATTTAACTGATCCTGAGTATTTTCTGAAAATGATCTTAACCTCATGTATCCAATATTTTTTTCAATTATTTTTGATGAAACAGATTTAATTTTTATAACATCTCTTATTATTTTAATTACTTTTGATTTTTTTAAACCTTTTCTTCGAATTGTAATTTCTATGGGAGTTCCTATTTTTCCTCTCATTAGTTTTACAGCTTCCATCAAAGATTTTCCTTGAACCTGCTCATCATCAATTTTAATTATATAATCTCCAGCTTTAACACCCGCCTCATAAGCCGGTGAATCTTCTATTGGAGAAATAACTTTCACCACACCCGCTTCCATACCAACTTCAATTCCCAGTCCACCAAATTCCCCCTTCGTATCAGTTTGCATCTCTTTGTAAACTTCAGGAGACATGTAGGCCGAGTAAGGATCTAGAGATTGTAACACGCCATTAATTGCAGAATCCATTATTTTGGATTTGTCTATTTCGTCAATATAATCAGATTCAATTGTTTCTAATACATCTCCAAATAGATCAATTTTTTCATAAAACTCATTTTGTTCTTTTGCTTGAACATTTTCAAAGAAAATAAAAAAACAAAATAAGTATAAAAAAAATAAAACAAAATAATTTTTTTTCATATTATAATTCTTTCTTCAGGAATTAGTTCAGACCACATTCTTTCAAGTTGATATACTTTTCGTTTTTCCGGGTTAAATATGTGAACAATTATATCTTTTCCATCAATTAATTTCCAATCAGAAGATTCTTTTCCTTCAATGTATGATTGGGCAATCCCAGAATTTTGAAATTTTTT
>CAZKXT010000101.1:0-793 GCA_964556965.1 uncultured Alphaproteobacteria bacterium
TTAATAAAATTAATTTTTTATTTGTTACTTTGTTTGGAATAGGAAAAATTAAAAAAATTCCAGGTAGTTTTGCCTCTTTGGCTACAATATTATTTTTATTTTTTTTATTTCATATTGTTAATGTTTCAGCAGATATTGTTTTATATTCAATAATTATAATTTTTTTTATTTCACTTTATACAGTCAATATTTTTATAAAAGATTTAACTAACAAAGATCCTAAAGAAGTAGTTATTGATGAATTTATTGGTCAATCAATTCCTATATGCCTTTACGAGATTGCACACGCTATGCCAAAAGACACTGATCAGGTATTAAAATTTTATTTTATAATGTTTATATTGTTTAGGATTTTCGATATCGTCAAACCTTTTCCCGTCAACTATTATGAAAAAAACTTTAAAAATAGTTTTGGTGTTATTATGGACGATGTTTGTGCGGGTTTATATGTGGTAGCAGTTCTTGTTCTATATATGGTTATGACATGAAAAAACTTTCTCAAAAAATAGTTAAATTATTAAATAAGAAAAGACTTAAAATTTCTTTTTCAGAATCTTGTACCGGAGGTTTGCTTTCAAGTGCCATTACTTCTATTAGTGGATCTTCTAAAGTGTTTAACCTTGGTTTGGTTGCTTATTCTAATGAATCCAAAATTAAAGTTCTTAAAATTTCAAAAAAGATCATAAGAAAATATGGAACTGTAAGTGAACAGGTTTGTAAAGCTATGGTTAAAAACGTTAGCAAAATAAGTAAAAGCAATATTGCAGTTTCTATAACGGGAATAGCTGGGCCC
>CAZKXT010000101.1:834-2871 GCA_964556965.1 uncultured Alphaproteobacteria bacterium
TACTAAAAAAAAACCAGTAGGCTTAGTTTTTATAGGTAAAAAAAAAGGAAATAAAATTAGTGTTAAAAAATATTTGTTTAAAAATAAAAAACGATCTTATATTCAAAAAAATTCTGTTAACAAATCTTTAAAATTAATTCTAAGTATTCTTAAATAGTTCAATTGCTCTTTTTTCAAAAGCATCAGCTATTTTTTCTAATCCAATATGAAAAGATTTGATCATTAAAGCATTTAAAATTTTATTTTTTAATTCAAAGTCTACATGAAAATCTACCTCACTATTTTTTCCCTTTTCTTTGAAAAACCATTTGTTTTCAAGGTACTTCAAAGGACCTTCTATACTTGTTACATGTATTGAATTGTCTGATTTTTTGTAAATAACAAAACTTTTATATGTTTCGCTAAAAAACTTTTTTCCAATTGTAAGATCGGCTGTGATTTCTATTCTATCTCCTTTATCATTGTTAGTATAAATTTTTCCATTAACGCACCATGGCACAAATTCTGGATATTTTTCTATATCAAGAACCATTTTAATTAGATTTTCTTTCGTGCAGGGAATTGTTTTTTTTATTGTAGCAAATGGCATTGAGATTCTTTTTCTCTCAATTTTTTCAATTTTAAAAAATCCTCATCTGCGTGATAAGATGATCGGGTAAGAGGAGAGGATGCTACCATTAAAAAACCTTTTGCTAATGCTATTGATTTTAATTCTTTAAACTCATCTGGATGCACATATCTTTGAAGAGGATAGTGTTTAACTGAAGGCTGTAGATACTGACCTATAGTCAAAAAATCTACTTTTGAAGATATTAAATCATCCATCACCTGTAAAACTTCTTTTTTTGTTTCTCCAAGGCCAAGCATAATTCCTGATTTTGTAAATATACTTTTGTTTGTTTTTTTAACTAAATTTAATAATTCTAAAGATCCAAAATATCTAGAGCCCGGTCTAACTTTTAAATACAGACTGGGCACTGTTTCAATATTGTGATTAAAAACATCTGGATGAGCTTCAACTACTTTTTTATAAGAATCTCTTTTTCTTAAAAAGTCTGGAGTCAAAACTTCGATTGTGGTACTTGGATTAATTTTTCTTGTTTGATTAATAACCTCAGCAAAATGATTTGCTCCTCCATCATTTAAATCATCTCTGTCAACTGATGTGATGACTACATGTTTTAAATTTAATGATTTAGTAGCCTGTGCAATTTTAATTGGTTCAAATATATCTAGTGAGCTGGGTTTCCCAGTTTTTACGTCACAAAAACCACAACCTCTTGTACATACATCGCCCATAATCATAAAGGTGGCATGTCTTTTACTCCAGCATTCAGTAATATTTGGACAGTTTGCTTCTTGGCAAACTGTATGTAGATTATTTTTTTTTACAATTTCTTTCGTTATAAAAAAATTTTTTGTGTTTGAAATTTTTGATCTTATCCAATCAGGTTTTTTTTTAATTGGATTAATTGGATTTTTGACTTTTTCAGGATGTCTAATCATTTTCTTGTTGAATCAAATAAACTTTTTCGGTTGCTTTTCCAAATTTAAGCTTTTGTCTAATCAAAGTTTCTAGGAAATCTTTATCTAAATTTACACTTAACAACTCGTTCTTTTTTTCAACTATATCAAGTTCTTTTGATAAATTTTTTTCCTCTTCTTCAAGATTGTTTAGAATTTGTTTTTTTTCAAAATAAGAAATCAAACCTCTTTCTCCGTCAAAAAGGTTTAAAGTAAGGTACAAAAAAACAAATATGGAAATTAATAAAAATTTTTTATTATTTATAATTTTAAACCACATAACTTAAATTTTACCCATTTTTGCGTCTTTTCCAAGTTCCTCTTCAATTCTTAATAATCTATTGTATTTAGCCACTCTTTCAGATCTAGCTAACGAGCCTGTCTTAATTTGCGATGATTTTGTTGCAACCGCCAAATCAGCTATAAAAGTATCCTCTGTATCGCCAGATCGATGTGAAATTATTGTTTTAAAATTATTTTTTTGAGCCAAATTAACAACGTCTAAAGTTTCGC
>CAZKXT010000102.1:0-2858 GCA_964556965.1 uncultured Alphaproteobacteria bacterium
GATAGTGTTGATACTTTTAAATTTAAAGATGTTCCTGTTTTTGATGGAGAAAAACTATAACCTAAAACAGAAAGCTAATTATGAGATTTTTAAGATGTGGCTCCAAAGGTAAAGAAAAACCTGCTGTACTGGATAAAAATAACAAAATAAGAGATTTAAGCTCATATATACCTGATTTAAATCCTGAAAATATTAATTTTAAAATTTTAGAAAAATTAAAAAAAACTGATCTAACAAAGCTTCCTGAAATTCCTAAATCAACAAGAATTGGCTCTTGTATTAATAAACCAGGAAAATTTATTGGTATTGGATTAAACTATTCTGATCATGCTATAGAATATGGAGCAAAAATACCAACTGAACCTATTTTTTTTATGAAAGCTACCAGTTGTATCTGTGGACCAAATGATAATATTATAATACCAAAAAGTTCAAAAAAATTAGATTGGGAAGTTGAAATTGCTTTTGTTATAGGTAAGAAAGCTAAATATATTAAAGAATCTGAATCTCCAAATTATATTTTTGGATACTGCTTGGTAAATGATGTGACTGAAAGAGAGTGGCAGTTAGAAAAATTAGGACAATGGGTAAAAGGTAAATCGGGTGATACATTTGGACCTATCGGGCCATATTTGGTTACCAAAGATGAGATAGCCAACGTTCAAAATCTTAAAATGAACTTAGACATTAATGGTAAAAATATGCAAAAAGGTAATACAGGTAAAATGATATTTAATATTAACTATGCGCTCTCATATATAAGTAATTTTATGTCTCTAGAACCAGGAGACATTGTAACTACAGGAACGCCATTTGGTGTTGGAATGGGCATGAAACCTCCAACATACTTAAAGCCAGGTGACAAAATTAAATTATCTATTGATAATTTGGGTGAACAATTTCACGAAGTAACACAGGAAGTGTAAGTAAATTTTATTTTTTTAATTTATCTGAAAAAATAAGATTTTCGACATTAAATTTTTGTGAATTTTTTTTTATAAAATCATCCATAAGCTTTAATCTATCTGGATCAAATTCAACAACCTTTCGTTTGCTCAAATCTACATATAGAGACAAAACTTCATTTGTGGCAGCAAGATATTTTTTTTCTTTATGAAACATAGATAGTCTGTATTGAATTCTTTTTTTGTCATGATTGAGATAAGTTAAATGTGTTTCAACCTCTTCCCCTAACCTCACTTCCTGTTTGTAAATTGTATGCATCTCAGCAACAAAGGTTGTTTTGTTATTTTGTTTTGCAGATTCTCCTCCCATTTTAAAATTATCTAACATTACATCTGCGGCTATATCAAAAATACGCACATAGTAAGCCACATTTAAATGACCATTATAATCCGTATATTCTTTTATTACTTTATCTGTCTTTAAAACCATGTTTAATAATTTTACCCTAAAGAATAGGTTTAAGTAAATTTAATATTTTCCTATGCAATTGTTTGTTTGAACTTGCAACTATATTTCCTCCATTTTTCGGATCTTTTCCTTTCCAAGTAGTAATAACCCCTCCTGCATTTCTAATTAGTGGTATCATTGAATGAATATCCCAAATTTTATTTTTACATTGCAAGACGGCGTCGATTTTTCCTTCACAAAGCGAACAGTAGCTTAGGGCATCAGCACAGGGAAAATTAATTAATTTTGTTAATTTGCTAATTTTATTTTGCTGATCTAAGGAAAGCCAGCCAAAAAAATCACCTGCAATTTTAGATTTTTTTAACGGTAATGACCGAGAAACTTTAAGTATTTTAGTTCTATTGTTTTCTATCAAATAAGATTTTTTGTTTATACCAGTTATAAAATATTTTTTTAGCATAGGAAAATTTGCTAAACCAAAAGTTGGAACGCCTCTATAGTTCACGCTTATTAAATTGCTCCAAGTTGGGCTTCCTATTATAAAAGATCTAGTACCATCAATTGGGTCTATAACCCATGTGAAACTGCTCTTGCTTTTTTTTATTTTAAATTCCTCTCCAATGATTCCATCGTTTGGAAATTTTTTGGAGATTTCTTTTCTTAAAAATAATTCAAGTACCTTGTCGATATTTGTAACGGGATCAAAATCAATTTTTTTTTTAGATTTATTATTTAATTTAAATTTTCCTTTTAACTTTCCAAAATATAATTTGTTTATTTTTTTTGGAAGCGAATTTAAAAATTTAAAATAATTTAATTGATCTTTTTTTTTAATTTTATCCATATTTAACTCTTTATTATTTTGTTTTCTGGATCGTGGAGTGGTTTAATTTGTAAAATCGCTTCATGTTGTTTTTTTTCAACTTCAATGAAGAAAGTTTTTTTTGCTAGTTCTTCCATTGGAGAAATCAAATTTAAATATCCAAAGGACATATTTTTTTCATAATTAAATGAATAATTGCCCGAAGTAGTCCTTCCGACGATTTTTCCATCACAGTAAATAGGCTCATCATGAAGCAATAGTGGTACTCCCGGCTTGCTGTTTTTTAAAGTTAACATAACCATCATTTTTTTAATTTTTTTGTTTTTTATTTTTTCAATTGATTTTTTTCCAATAAAATCAATATTTTTTTTGAAACTGACCGCAAATTTCAGACCTGCTTCATATTGGTTTTCCTCTGGTGACATATCATGACCCCAATGCAAATATCCTTTCTCCATTCTCATTGTATCCATCGCAAACATTCCGCAGTGAGAAAGATTAAATTCTTTGCCTTTGTCTACTATCAAATTGTATATCTCCTTTGATTCATTCATTTTTATATAAAGCTCGAATCCCAACTCCCCAACATAAGACAATCTTTGTGCCCAAATTTTTTTGTTGTTTATTTTTATTTCTTTGCTTGTTCCAAATTTAAAATTTT
>CAZKXT010000103.1:0-2816 GCA_964556965.1 uncultured Alphaproteobacteria bacterium
TTGTAGTGCCAATTTTACCTTTGCCAGCAGAATCTTCTCTTATTTCATCCATTTCCTTGTGGAATGGCAAAATAAGGTTAGCGCAATCTGATATAATTAGATTTTGTTCATTAACTTCCACACCTTGCTTTTTAATATCTTTAATTTCTTCTAAAAGAGCCCAGGGGTCTATTACAACCCCATTTCCAATTATTGAAATTTTACCTTTTCTAACAATACCTGAAGGTAATAATCGTAATTTGTATACTTTACCATCAACAACAAGGGTGTGACCGGCGTTATGACCGCCTTGAAAACGCACTATAACATCTGCTTGATCTGACAACCAATCAACAATTTTTCCTTTACCTTCGTCTCCCCACTGTGATCCTACTACAACTACATTGTTCATTATCTAAATTTTTTATTTATTTCTATTGAATGTAAATGATTAACTGGTCCATGACCTTTCCCGTAATTCAAATTCCATCTTATTGATTGATTAACATATTTAATTCCAAGCTCACAGGACTTGTTTAAGGGTTTTCCACACGATAAAAAGGTCGCTATTGCACTTGATAAAGTGCAGCCTGTACCGTGAGTGTTTCTGGTTTTAAATTTTTTATTTTTAAAAACTGTTAGTCTGTTTCTAGTTAAAAGCAAATCTTCCATATATTTTGTCTTTCGATGACCGCCTTTGATCAGAACATTTTTAGCACCCAATTTAAGCAAAATGTTGGCAGCCTTGATCATATCTTTTAGAGAGTGGATTTTGATTTTTGTAAGAACCTCAGCTTCTGGAATATTTGGAGTTATTAAGTAAGCTTTTCTAAGAAATTTTTCTTTTAAAGTTTTAATCGCCCTTGAGTCTATTAATCTTGCTCCTCCTTTTGCTACCATTACTGGATCGAGAATAATTTTAGAAGTTTTTGTAAATCTTAAAGAATTTATAACACTTTGAATCACTTCAGATGAGTGAAGCATCCCAATTTTCACAGCATCAGGCTTGATATCTTTACAGGTAAATAAAATTTGTTTTGCTATTGCTTTGGGATGAACGGGAATAATGGAGTTTACCCCAGTTGTGTTTTGTGCGGTTATTGCAGTAATTGCTGTCATTGCATAACTGCCAAGACTCGTAATTGTTTTAATATCAGCCTGAATTCCTGCTCCGCCAGAAGAGTCGGATCCCGCTATTATCAAAATTTTAGATTTAGGTTTCAATTTATTTTATTGATGCTTTAATTATTTTTACACATTTTAAAATCAAACTTTTTTCATATGATTCAGCCATAATTCGTATTTTTGATTCTGTTCCAGATTTTCTTACTAATATTCGTCCGCCACTACCCATAATTTTATTTGCTTTGTTAATTGCTTTTTTACATTTTGGTTTATGAATTATGTTTTTATCTTTAACAATAACGTTCTCTAGAATTTGAGGCAAAGGCTTGAAAACGTTTAACAATTCACTTGCTTTTTTTCCTTTCCTTAAAGAAAACAATACTTCCAGCGCAACCATTAAACCATCTCCGGTTGTTGAAAATTTACCCAAAATTATATGTCCAGATTGTTCTCCGCCCAAATTAAAATTTAACTTTTTCATTTTTTCTTTCACATATCTGTCACCTACTTTCGACCTAAAAAACTTTATTTTTTGATTTTTTAAAAATTTTTCCAAACCATAATTAGACATCAAAGTTCCAATCACACCACCTCTTAAAATCTTTTTTAATTTCCATCTACGCGCAAGCATCGCAATAATTTGATCTCCATCAATAATTTTTCCCTTTTCATCGCACATGATAATCCTGTCTGCATCTCCATCGAAAGAAATGCCTACATCCGCTTTACATTTTTTTACCATTTCTCGAATTTTATATGGATAAGTAGACCCGCACTTATCATTAATATTAAAACCATTGGGTTTTATACCAATTGATATAACTTTTGCCCCAAGCTCCTTGAGAAGTTTGGGCGCAGCTTTATAACAAGCTCCATTGGCACAGTCCAAAACTATCTTCATGCCCTTTAATTCAAATTTTTTTGGAAAATTTTTTTTTAATATTTTGATATACCTATTATTGCCATCTTCCAGACGTTTAACTCTTCCCAAAAACTTGGGATTTGTAAGTTGTTTTGTGATTTTAGCATCTATTAATTTTTCAATTTTTTTTTCTATTTTATCAGACAATTTCATGCCATCTGGTCCAAATAATTTTAAACCGTTGTCATAAAAAGGGTTATGAGAAGCTGTGATCATAATGCCCATATTTGCTTTCATAATTTTTGTAAGCATAGCAAGACCATTTGTTGGTAATGGTCCTAAAGTGAAAACATGCATTCCACCTGATACCAAGCCTGAGACTAATGCTGGTTCTAAAGTGTATCCTGATAGTCTTGTATCTTTTGCGATGATTGCAATTTGTTTAGATTTTTTTTGATTCTTAAAATATGTACCAGAAGCTAAACCAAACTTAAAAAATTTTTCACCTGTAATATTGCCTTGGTTTACGGTTCCTCGAATTCCATCCGTTCCAAAATATTTGTTTTTCATTAATTTAATAGTATTTTTTCAAACACCAAAATGCCTTGTTTTATTTCTTTAACATCATGCACTCTAAAAATTTGCACTCCCTGCGATAACAAAAAAAGTACAGATGCTAACGTGCCTCCCATACGATACTTACTATCATGTTTTCCGGATATATAACCGATAAATCTCTTTCTTGAAGTGCCAACTAAAATTGGAAAACCTAGACTATGAAACAAAGATATCTTGGAAATTAAAGTCAAATTATGTTTCAAATTTTTACCAAAACCAATACCAGGATCTA
>CAZKXT010000104.1:0-1498 GCA_964556965.1 uncultured Alphaproteobacteria bacterium
TTAGAATGCGCTTTGGCATTGGGATGAATACAGATCATACTTTAGAAGAAGTTGGGTTACAATTTTCTGTAACTAGAGAAAGAATAAGGCAGATAGAAGCAAAAGCTTTAAGAAAACTAAAACATCCTAGCCGATCTAAACAATTGAAAAGTTTCCTAGATAACTGATATCATTTTCTTGTGATAAAATTATATTGGAATACCACAAGCCATGATCCAATTTCAGGATTTCAATGGGGAAAATACCACGCCAACAATTCAAATGCCTGGATTGATTTAGTATTAGAGAAAATTAATAAACAAAATATCCAATCTTTAGATGAAATTAAAAAAGATGATATTTTAATTATAGTGGATTGTGATGTTGATAAAAAAATAGAATTTTATAAAAAATTAAGAATCTTGTGTTCCAAACTATATTTAATCAATTTAGGAGACGAATCAGGACAGAGAAGCGTTATCAAAACGTATGATATATTTGATCATATATGGCGAAGCTATATTAATAATCATCATAAAAATATTAATAAAATTACATTTCTGCCGGCTGGATATAAGTCGGGAGTTGAAAAAAATATCAATGATTTAGAGAAAAGAAATTACAAGTGGGCTTTTATAGGCACTGCGCACAAGGCTAGCAGGCAAGATTTGCTATATCATTTTTCAAAAATCAAAAGTGGATATGTGCATCAAACTAAAAAGTTTGGAGATAAAACAAGTATGAGCTCAGGCGAAATGGGGAAAATAATGTCATCAACCCACTTTATTCCTTGTCCAAATGGTTTTTATCATCCAGAAACGTACAGATTATACGAGGCTTTAGAACTCGGATGTATCCCTATTGTGGAAAGTACATATGAATATTACAAATCAATTTTTCAAAACTATCCTTTTTTTATAGTTGAAAAATGGGCTGATGGTAAAAAAATAATAGAAGAGTGTGATGATGAACAAATACTAAATAAACGAGAATTATGTAAAAAGTGGTGGAAAGAATACAAAGAAAAAATTCAACAGAATTTTTTAAAAATTATAGCAAAATGAGTGAATTAAAAAATATAAGAAAGTTAATAGAAAAGAAAAAACTAGGCGAAGCTGATTTGGCGCTAAGAAAACTTGGTTCCGAATATCTTGAGAATGCGGAATATTTAATTCTTCGAGCTATAATGTTTAAAATTCAAAAAAATTATTATTTATCCATAGATACACTACTTATCGCATCTGAATTTGAAGAAAAAGAAGAAATTTATAGACTACTTTCAGAAATTTATTCATATTTAGAGAATGATGAACTAGCAAAAAAACTTTCTGATAAAAACATTGCCCATTCCGTTTTAATTGAATTAAAAAACGAAATGTCAGGAATATACAGAAAATAAAAATTTAAATTTAAGTAAAAATTTTAAAACTCATTCTTATAGCAACAAAAATAACAAGTATAGCGGTAACCAAACTTAAAGTTCGTGTTGGAAATATTTTTAAATTTAGAAAATTTCCGA
>CAZKXT010000104.1:1598-2814 GCA_964556965.1 uncultured Alphaproteobacteria bacterium
TTGTTGAAATTTTTTTGTAACTTTCTGTCTTGTCGTCGTAAGATTTGAAATTCATTAACAAAAAAATCCCAGCTACTGATAAAACTAAAAACAGCAATATTTCAAATAAACTTTTTTCTATGGGCAAAGAACCACCAATATAAGCGAGAGGCATAGATCCAATTAAATAAGGAACTAAAAGTTTTGTGTTTAAATTTCCAGATCTAATATAATTAAAGCAATTACCTGAGACGACAATAATATTACAAAATAATGCAATAACAGGAAAAACCAAATAAGGCATATTCCAAATCAAAAGAAGAGCTAAATAAGTAGAACCACCGCCAAATCCCACGCTAGAGTATAGAACAGCGGTGACAAAAAATAATATTGCCAACAATGTCATGGTTATTTATTCTATAATATTATTATGCAGGTTAACATAGCCTTACTCACTATAACTGATACCAGGACTATTGATACAGACAAGTCCGGAGCTATTCTAGAAAAAAAAATAAAAGAACAAAATCATAAACTTTTGGATAGAAAAATTGTTAAAGACGAAAAAGAAGAAATAAAAAAAATTATATTAAAATGGTTGGAAAATAAAAACCTTGATGTGATTATCACAACTGGAGGCACCGGATTGACAGGAAGAGATATCACGCCTGAGGCCATAAAAGGAATTACAGATAAAGAAATACCTGGATTTGGAGAGTTATTTAGGCAATTAAGTTATAAAACAGTTGGTACATCCACTATTCAGTCACGAGCTTTTGGGGCTATAGCAAACGGAAAATACATTTTTGTTTTGCCAGGTTCATCTGGCGGTGTAACAGATGCTTGGGATATGATTTTGAAATATCAACTCGATATTAATCACAAACCTTGTAATTTTGCACAATTGTTTCCAAGGCTTAAGGAAAAATAATTTTTATGAAATTAAATCCTGTAAGGGCTATGATAATTGTATCTATAGCAATAATTTTTTTGTATGTTTTGGGACTCTTTCTACCAATAATTAAAAACACCAAAAACTCCAAAGCTAATATTTCTGTGGATTTTATCAGTAATTTGATTTAAATGAGATGTATTGGGCCTGTAGCTCAGCTGGTTAGAGCAGTACACTCATAATGTATTGGTCGTAGGTTCGAATCCTACCGGGCCCACCATTTCTGAATTTTTAATCTTCTTTAACTACTTGGCTTAATACATATTTTTTTAGAAAATGATTTCT
>CAZKXT010000105.1:0-2798 GCA_964556965.1 uncultured Alphaproteobacteria bacterium
ATTGGAGTTGACCCAACAAAACTTATGGCAACAACATCTTTATTTTTTAGAAGTGCATCCACAGCTTCTTTGTCTCCATTTACTACATTAAAAACACCGTTTGGTAATCCTGCTTTCTTAAATAATTCAGCAAGTTTAATTGAACATGATGGATCCTTTTCGCTTGGTTTTAATACAAATGTGTTGCCGCAAGCTATAGCAATAGGAAACATCCACATTGGAACCATTGCTGGAAAATTAAATGGTGTAATTCCGGCACAAACTCCTAAAGGTTGTCTAATGGACCAGCTATCAACATCGGTTCCAACATTTTCGGTAAATTCCCCTTTCAGCAGGTGTGGTATACCACAAGCAAACTCTACTACCTCCAAGCCTCTTGTTAACGAACCTTTTGCATCTTCATAAACTTTTCCATGTTCAGAAACTATAAGTTTCGTAAGTTCGTCTGAATTTTTTTCTATTAATTCTTTAAATTTAAATACTATTTTTGCTCTTTGAGCTGGTGGTTTTTTAGACCAGTTGATAAAAGCCTTCTTGGCTTTTTCAACAGCTAAATCAACGTCTTGCTTAGAAGCCAAATTGACTTCTGAAGTTTGTTCTCCAGTTGCCGGATTAAAAACTTTGGATTTTCTTTTAGAAGATCCTTTGACTATTTTTCCGTCTATAAAATGTTCAATTGAATTCATTGGTATCTTAAATGATTTAATTAAGCTTCTAGCTTGTTGCAAGCATTTTTTTAATAGAACTAATAGCTTTTGCTGGATTCAGGCCTTTTGGACAAGCATGTGTACAATTCATTATTGTGTGACATCTATATAATTTAAGTTTATCAGCTACCATTTTTAACCTTTCCTTTTTTTCTTCATCGCGACTGTCTGAAATCCAACGATATGCTTGAAGCAAAACTGCGGGTCCTAAATATTTTTCACCATTCCACCAATAGCTTGGGCATGCGGTTGAGCAACATGCACACATGATGCATTCGTATAAACCATCAAGTTTTTCTCTATTTTCCTTAGATTGTTTAATTTCACTTTTTTTAGATTTATGATCTTTTATTTTTAACCAAGGTTCAATCGATTCGTATTGCTTATATAATACATTTAAATCTGCAACCAAATCTTTTATTACTTTTAAATGCGGAAGAGGATAAATTCGAATATCCCCTTTAATATCTTTGTGAGATTTCATGCAAGAAAGAGTATTTACTCCATCTACGTTCATCGCACATGAACCACAAACTCCATGAGCACACGATCTTCTGTAAGTAAGTGATGAATCAATTTCGTTTTTAATTTTGTTTAGAATATCTAAAACTTTATTTCCACATGTGTCTAAATTGACTTCATACGTATCTTCTCTTGGATTTTCATTCTCATCTGGATCCCATCGATAAATATGAACGATCTTGATATTTGAAGAACCGTTTTTATCTTTAAAATATTTTCCTTTTAAAATTTTAGAGTTTGGAGGAAGATTAAATTGAACCATTAGTAGACTCTCTCTCTTGGTGGAAAAGCTTGAACATCATTCGTTAAGGTTGATAATTTTACAGGTCTATAATCAATTTTAACTCCTTTATCATCATGCCAACTCAAAGTATGTTTCATATAATTTTTATCATCTCTTTGGGGATAATCTTCTCTTGCATGGGCTCCTCTGCTTTCTTTTCTGTTGTTAGCAGATTCTATAGTAGTAATTGCCTGCCTAATGAGATTATCAAATTCTAAAGTTTCGACAAGATCTGTATTGAAAATCAAAGATCTATCTTTAACGGCTATAGAGTTCATTCCTTCGTAAGGTTTTTTGATTTCTTCAATCCCTTCTTTTAAACTTTTTTCATCTCTAAATACTGCACATTTTGATTGCATTGTTTTTTGCATCGATAATCTTAGATCGGCTGTTTTGTTTGGGCCATTTGCGTTTCTTAATCTATCAAATCTATCTAGTGACTTTTCTGTTGCACTACCAGAAATTTTTTCATGTGGAGAATTTGGTTTAATTAATTCTGCAGCTCTTTCAGCGCAAGCTTTACCAAAAACTACGAGATCAATAAGCGAATTCGATCCTAATCTGTTTGCGCCATGAACAGATACACATGCCGCTTCTCCTATTGCCATTAAACCAGGAACTTTTTTTTCTCCACCATTTAAAGTTAGAACCTCACCTCTGTGATTAGTGGGGATGCCTCCCATATTATAGTGTACTGTTGGAACAACAGGTATAGGTTCTTTTCTTACATCTCTGCTAACAAAAGTTTCAACTGATTCTGATATTCCTGGTAATCTAGTTTCTATTATTTTAGGATCGATATGATCAATGTGCAAATGTAAATGATCTTTATTTTTTCCAATTCCTCTTCCCTCATTAATTTCTATAGCCATAGATCGGCTTACCACATCTCTTGAGGCAAGATCTTTAGCTTTGGGAGCATACTTTTCCATGAATCGTTCTCCCTTTGAGTTTACCAAAAAACCTCCTTCGCCACGTACACCTTCGCTAATCAAACATCCAATTCCATAAAGTCCTGTTGGATGAAATTGAACAAATTCCATATCTTGCAAAGGCAAACCTGCTCTTAAAACCATTCCATTTCCATCTCCAGTACACGTATGCGCTGCTGTTGCGGAATAGTATATTTTTCCATAACCGCCTGTGGCTAAAATTGTAATATGAGATCTAAATCGATGAATAGTTCCCTCATTTAAATTCCATGCTAGAATACCTTTGCATTCTCCATTTGACATCAATAAATCTAAAGCAAAATATTCTATAAAAAATTCTGTTTTATGTTTTAA
>CAZKXT010000106.1:0-2776 GCA_964556965.1 uncultured Alphaproteobacteria bacterium
AATTAGGAAAACTTCTTGTAATTACACGAGGTGAAAAAGGAAGCGTTGCTATACAAAAAAATGAAGTGTTTGAATGTGATAGTAAAAAAAATTTAAAAATTGTTGATTTAACTGGTGCGGGAGATCTTTTTGCAGCCGGATTTTTGCACGGCTACATTAATAATTTATCGATAAAAGAAAGTTTGGAAAAAGGAACAGAAATGTCTTCAAAAATAATCCAAAAAATCGGCGCTAGATTAAAGTAACCTTTTTTTTTCTCTTAAAACTCCCTTTGCCCTTTTTAGGTTTTACAACTCGTTTTCTATATTTTGAGGAAAATAAATCTTTAGCAATTAAATTTCTTTTTTTCATCTTTTTCAAATAAAATATCCATCAAGATTATTTTTAATAATATTATGATCTTTAAAAATTTTTATAAATTTTTTCCTGAGTCTATGTACGTGTGTCTCGATTGTGTGAGTTTCTGATTCCGAAGAATAACCCCAAACAGCTTTTAGAAGTTCATTAATTTTAACAGGTCTACCCAACTCAATCAAATAAACTAGTAAAGTTACTTCCTTTTCAGTCAATTTAAGTTTCAAATCATTTTTCACTATAACTTTTTTATTAATATCTAACTGATAATCTAATACCTGAAAAATAGCTCTACTTTTATAATCTTTCTTTAAAGATAAAATTTTAATCTTTGATAATAGGTCATTTAATTTAAAAGGTAACAAACATTTTTCATAATTTTTTATTACTTCGTTATTAAAATTTTTTTTATTAATTAAAAGAATTGAATTTTTTCCAAAACCTTTGATGAGATTTTTAGTAATTGAAATATTAGATAAATCTACCAAAATGAAGTTTTCTCTTAAATTTTTATCTTGCGCTAAATTGATTTTTTCAAAATCATAGGTTTTATTAATTATTTCATAGTTTTTAAATAGTTTTACCTCTTTGAGAATTTCGGCTAATCTTTGATTACCAAAAACAAATAATTTTTCGGACTTCATCCTGATTAATTATACACTATGATGATAGAAATTAGAAAGAATGGTTTATTAAAATATAAAGATTTTACCTGCAAATGTTCTTTGGGCAAATCGGGAATAAAGTCAAAAAAAATAGAGAATGATAATGCTACTCCCAAAGGAATATTTTCACTCGGAAAAATTTACTATAGAAAAGATCGTATAAAAAATATTCAATCGAAATTATCCAAGAAAAAAATAACTAAGGGGATGGGTTGGTGTCATAATATAAATAGCAGAAAATATAATAAGGAAAGCAAATTTCTAAACTATTCCGAAACGGAAAATTTGTTCAGAAAAGATTTTAAATATGATGTTTTTGTTGTTATTAATTATAATACCAATCCAGTTAGAAAAGGAAGGGGAAGTGCTATCTTTCTCCACTTAACAAAAAATTATACACCAACGAGAGGATGCGTTGCCATTACAAAAAAAAATTTTATTTACCTAGTAAAAAAAATTAATAAAAAAACAAAAATAAAGATAAATTAAAACTTTCTCTCTCCAAAAATACAAGTTCCGAGTCTTAAAAAGGATGAACCAAAATCTAGAGCAGCAAGATAATCATGTGACATTCCCATGCTCAAATCGTTAAAATTATGTTTAATAGCAAGTTCCTTTAATTCTTTAAAATAGATTTCGGATTTTTCATTTTGTGGAGGTAAACACATTAGACCAATAATATTAAGTTTAAAGTCTCTTCGCAGGGTTTCAATAAATTTTTCAAGATCATTTTTAAGTACTCCATTCTTTTGAGTTTCATTTTTTAAATTGACTTGAACAAAATATTTTAAATTCTTATTAAGTTCTTGCTCGGCCAAATGAAGTTTTTTAGCTAATCTTAAATTATCCAAAGAATGAATATAATCAAAAATCTCAACCGCCTTTTTTGCTTTATTGGACTGAAGACCACCTACCATGTGAAGTTTTAAACCATATTTGTTAGTTAAAATTTTATCCCATTTTTTTTCAGCTTCTTGCACTTTGTTCTCTCCAAAATGAATGTGTCCAGCTTCAATAAGCGGATTGACTTGATCCAGGTTAAAAGTTTTACTTATCGCTATAATTGTGGGTTGTATTATTGTTTCTTGAGAAAGTTTAACTTTTTCATTGATTTTATGTTTTACTGACTCTAAGTTTTTTACAATCTCATGCATAAACATTTTCCAAAATCATTTGCAATTATTGACAGTTATGACAAAAATTTATTTAAATATAATACATCAAATTTTGGCATAATTTATAGAAATTATAAATCAACTAGCGCTTGTTCAGAACTTAATAAAATTGCTTTAAATTGTAGAAAAAAACGCATTCCATTTTTTATATCAAACAACATTGGACAGGTAATAAAATATAAGGCAACAGGCATATATCTGCCCGCATTCAATAAATCTGGTATTAAAAACCTGTTATCTACTAAAAAAAACATATTGGTATTAGGTTCAGCTCATAACGCTAGAGAAATTAAAGAAAAAATAGACCAAGGTTGTGATGCTATCTTTATTTCTCCTGTCTTTAAAACAAAAAACTATAAAAAAACTTTGGGAATTTATAAATTTAATCTACTAACAAGAAATTCGAAAATTAAGTTTTATGCACTGGGCGGAATTAACCATAACAATTTAAAGAAAATAAAAGTTCTTAATGCTGTGGGATTTTCGGGGATTACTTTATATAAAAAAAAACCGGCCCAAATTAATGGGCCGGTTTCTATAAAATTGTAATTCTAACCTAAATTAGAATGCCATTTTAAGTCT
>CAZKXT010000107.1:0-2776 GCA_964556965.1 uncultured Alphaproteobacteria bacterium
GTGCCGGTTATTTAGTTAAAAAATCTACTGGAAAATCAATATCTGAACATGTTCTAGAGGCAGTAAACGAAGAAACGACTCAAACATACCTTCCAACTCAAAGAAACAAGTATTTTCCAGAAATAGTAAAAATTTTACCTAAGTCAAAACCAAAATCTTAAAGTATTAATTTCAACTTATGATCAAGACCATATTAGTAATATTGGTATCGGTTGGTGTATTTGGGGTTTTGTTTTTCCTTCTTGTTAAAAACATATTAAAAAAAAGAATAGATTATTATTTAAAAAAAAATAATAAAAACTCAAATTAATTTAGATAATTTCAAAAATTCATTTTTTGAAAGATTTAAAACAGATTTTGATATTTCAAAACTAAATCCAGATCTTGCCAAAATAGACATATCTTTTTTATAAAATAACTCTCTGTTGCCTTCCTCTCTAATTGCCCCAATTCTTTTTCTTTTGCAAAGTTTTATCGCTGAAAAAAAATCTGAATCTGGATTATCTTCTTTGATTTTTAAGATTGAACTATTTATGTATTTTTCTTCTATCCCTTTCTTAATTAAGGCATAGCGTATTTTATTTAGTGAATAACCTCTTTTTAGAAAAGTTTTAGATCTGGATTCAGAATAATATTTATCGCTTACTAAAGATTTTTTCTCAAGTGAATTTATAATTTCATCTATCATAGTAAAAATCATTTTTTTGTTGAGATGAGATTTGTATCTGATTACAATTTTTTTAAACAAATATGTTTTTAACTGCTGTTTGGAAGGACTATATTTTTCTAGATAAGAATAAGCAAATGACCTTAGCTCTTCTGTTATTTTGTCAAAATCTTTTTTATACCTTGCAGGATTCACTTTAATTAGAATATAATACAAGAAATGTCTTTTTTAATCAAATTACAAGATTATTTTACGTTTGAAGTTATATATCTTTGGGGAAATTTAATTGTTTTGCCGTTATGGCTTCTTTTAATATTTTTGCCTAGTTCAAACTTATCTAAAGTTCTTATCAACTCCATTACAATCCCTTTATTATTTTCTATCGCGTATATTTATGTAGGATATCAAATATTTTTATTAGAAATTCCAATTTATAATGCTTTCAACTTGTATCAAGGAATTGATGAACTTTATGCACTTTTTGCTGATGAGGGATTTCTTTTAATATTTTGGCTACATTTTTTAGCTATAAACTTGTTTGTTGGCTCGTGGATGGCAAGAGATGGGGTAAGAAACAACATTGCAAAAAAAATAATCTTCATACCTTTAATCTTTGCTTATTTTGCTGGCCCTGTGGGTCTGCTTTTGTATTGGATAATAAGAATAGTTTTTGCAAGAAGATTTTCATTTAATGAATAGTATAATATTGTAAACCAAATAAAATGAAAAAAGTTCAAAATAAAAAAACAAGTGTGCTGAAAAAATTTTTTATTAAATTTAGCAGATTTTTGGGTTACGAACTGTTGGATCAAAACACTTTTGAATCTCCCACTTTAAATAAAAAATTAGGAGAAAGTTTAAGCATAGCAGGAAAAAAATCGATTTCTCTTCCGCTTGGAGAAATTGAAATAACAAGAAAAGTTAAATCTTTAACAGTTTTCTTTAGATCTTGCTCAAAAATAAAACTGTGGAATCAAAATAAAGAAAGGATATTTAAACAACCCAAATCTGAATATTTATTAAGATCTTTAAATTCAATATTAAAATCAATTAATTATTCAAAAAATAAAATTCCTGACCTGAATATATCTTTTCATATTATTGATGATCAATCTGACGAGGATGTTATAACGAAAATTAAAAATCTTTTTGAAAAATACAATCAAGATTATAAGTTAACTAACCTTGATATCTCTGAGTATAAAAATGTATGTCAGGACACTAATTTTGCCAGCATATATAAATCTTATAACATAGCTAAAAACATCGACTCAGATTTAGTGTATTTTGTGGAGGATGACTATGTTCATGATGAAATATCAATACACGAAATGCTTTTGAGTTTTGAAAGATTATCAACTCAATTAAAAGAAGATGTGATTCTTTTTCCTACTGACTATCCTTACCTTTATGCTCAAAATACTCCGACTTACATACTGTTGGGAAACAAAAGACATTGGAGAAAAATTGACCAGAGTCTAGGAACTCTTCTGTTAAGTAAAAAATTGTTTATGAAATATTGGGAAAATTTTAATGAATTTGCAACTGTTAAAAGCGATCCAGCAGAAAAACCACTTCATAGAGTCTATGAGAAAGAAAATTGTTTTTCTCCCATCCCGTCATTGGCTATTCATTGCACAAATATAAATTCGATTTATGGATTATCACCAAATGTGGATTGGGAAACTATTTGGAAAAATGCAAAGTTAGAATAGTTTATTTAAATTTTTTAATAGTTTTTCTGACAATTTCGTAATCTCTCATATCAATTCTGATAAGATCTTTTTCATAATCGAACTTGGTTCTTTTTCGAGTGCTAAAAGCTAAAAAATGAGTGTTCTTTGTAAAATAAGCCATATGTTCTTGCATATTAGGCGTGAAAAAAAGATCTCCTTTTTTCATTAAACCATGTTTTGTTTGAGCGCCTTTTTTTCTATTTCTATAAAAATATAAAATTTCTCCGCTAATTATATAGACAAAATGTTTATCTTTTTTGTGATAATGGTTTGCTCTAACTGAGCCTTTTTTAGATTTTATTTCTATACAAGAGGAAAAATTTCCATCAATAATTTTTTTTAGAAAACCTCTTTTGTCAATAAATTTTTTTCC
>CAZKXT010000108.1:0-2769 GCA_964556965.1 uncultured Alphaproteobacteria bacterium
CACCATTTGCACGCATTGCATCACAATTTGGTTTTTGTCTTTTAATATCTTTTACACCCATGAATATTTTACATTTTAAACCAAATTTTTTTGCTGCCATACTTAACATTTTTCCCGCGTACCCTGCGCCCGTATCACCAACTATGTATTTTTTTCCTGCTCTTTTAGCTATAAGACTATGAACAGTAGCATTATAAATTTTATGTGCACCACCATTAGCTTCAGATACAACTTTGGTCCAAATTTGTGCTCCCCCCAAATGTTCTGTTAGGTTTTCTAGCTTTATAAATGGAGTAGGTGCACCGACCCAATTTTTGAAATAGTAGTCTCTTTCTCGAATAAATTTTTTATCTTTTCTTAATTTTTCAAATAAAATAGTAAGATCTTCTACAGGCTTCTTTAAAGTTTCAGGTATAAAATTTCCACCAAATTTTCCCCAAAAGCCATTTTTGTCATGTTGGTCAATTAGAGGTTTGCCTTTTCTTATTTTCATCATTTATTTCTTTTGTTTTAATCAAAAAGTCCTTGATTTTTTTTTTATCTTTTTTTTTGTTTGTTTCTAAACTTCCTGATACGTCGACATAATCTGCGATTTTTGGGATATTTTCAAGGTTCTCAATTTTGATATTGCCAGCAATCATCCATTTATTAGATCTTTTATCAATATTTTTTAGAAGTGAATGATCAAACTCTCTGGATAATTCATAGCCCTTTGAATCAAACAAAAAAATATCTACGGTTTTTTCGTAATCATTGTAAAGTGCTAAATCTTTTTCAGAATCAATTTTTATCGTTTTTATTATTTTTTTTGGACTTAAAAGTTTAATTTCCTTAATTCGATCAACAGTTTCTTCCCCATGAAGCTGAAAATAATCTAGGTATGGGTGATTAAATTTCGTTATTTCCTCATCTGTAGGATTCACAAGTACACCAACAAATTTAGATTTTTTTTTTGGTATTTTTGAAAATTCAGTAATTTTTGAAATATCAATATGCCGGTGTGATTTAGGCCAATTTAAAATGAAACCACAAAAGGCAGCTCCATAAGAAATAGCAACTTCTACTTCTTCCTTTTGACTTAATCCACATATCTTCGCTAGCATTATTTTAAAAATTTGAAATAATTTTTTTTAAATTATCTGCCGGATTGCCAGATTGATAAATAGGCCGTCCAATGACACAATAGGTATTTTCGTTAGCTAATTTATTAAACTCTGAGTAGCTCATCGTCGCTGATTGATCATCTTTTCCTTTGTCCTCTTCACTTCGAATACCTGGACAAATAATTTTAAATTGTTCACCTACTAATTCTCTGATTAATTTTAAATTTTGTGCAGATGAAATAACACCCTGAACACCACACTGTTTACTAAACTTAACTAAATGTTTGACCTGTTCTTCAATGTTATTTTGAATTCCAATTTTCTTTAAATCATCTGGTTTGCTGCTAGTAAGAATTGTTACCGCCATAACATTCAATTCTTTATTAATTTCTTTAGCGGCAGTGACTGCCCCTTCAATCATTTCCTGAGAAGACAAGCTGTGCACTGTTAAAAATTTAATGTTTTTATATTGTTTGAATAAATAAATATTTTTTTTTACAATAGAAGGAATTTCATGAAATTTTAAATCTAAAAAAATAGGAACATTTAAATTATCAAATTTTTTCAAACCTTCTTGTCCCATTTTGTTGTACAAAACGCTTCCGATTTTAAAACCATACACTAAGGACTTTAAATTATTTGCTAATGCTAAAGCGTCGTCAAATTCAATATCTAAAGCAACAAAAATATTTCTTTTCATTTCTCTTTATTTATTTATTTCCTTTCTTGCCGATTTAGACATTTTAAAACGAATAAATTTTTTTTCTGGTACGTCAACCTTATCTCCAGTTTTTGGGTTTCGAGCTATTCTTGGTTTTCTTAGTTTGACGTAAAAAATTCCAAAAGATCGCATTTCACAACGACTGCCGGATGATAATTCGCTAATTAATTTTTCAACTATCAAATCTACGCATTTTGTGATGTCTCTACGAAAAATATTTGGATTTAGGTCACAAAGTTTCTGAATAATTTCAGATCTGACCATTTATTTCTTGCTTTTGGGTTTTTTCTTTTTAAGCACCTTGCCCAATATGTCTCCCAAAGAAGCTCCTGAATCTTGAGAGCCATATTTTTTTACAGCCTCTTTATTCATTTGTTCCTCAAGAGCTTTAATAGACAAAGCAACTTTTCGTTTTTGAAAATCGATCTCTGTAATCATAGCATCAATTTTATCACCTCGAGAAAATCTTGATGGTCTTGCGTCCTCTTTCTCGACTGCTATTTGATTTCTTTTTATTGCGGTTATAAAACCATTCTCATTATCATTTTTTAATGTCGAAACATTGATGCTATTTTCGGTCGTGTCTTTTACAAAAACAGTGATTATATCTTTTTCTTTCTTGCCCTTAAAGAAGTCAAATGGATCTTTCGTTAATGCACGAACACTGCATCTCAATTTTTCTTTCTCAAGATCAATCTCAACAACTTTGCATTTTACCTTTTGATTCTTTTTATATTTAGACAAGATTTCCGGGTTTTCTGACCAGCTTAAATCTTTGTAATGTATCATTCCCTGAATTTCTATATTCGGAACCAAAATAAATATACCAAAATCACTTACTGAACTCACAGTTCCTTCAAATTCTGAACCCACCGGACAACTCTTTTCCATTTTTTTCCATGGATTGGGCAAAGTATTTTTATAACTCAAAGAAATTCTTCTTTT
>CAZKXT010000109.1:0-2716 GCA_964556965.1 uncultured Alphaproteobacteria bacterium
AGAATATTTGGGTATTGATAAACTACTTTCAATCACTGGTGGATCAATGGGGGGTATGCAGGTTTTACAATTTGCTTCATTGTATCCCAATAAAACATACTCTGCTATCCCAATAGCATGTACTGCAAGTCATTCTGCACAAAATATTGCATTGAATGAATTGGGACGACAGGCAATCAAGGCTGACCCTACCTGGAATAATGGAAATTACTTTAAGACGAATTTATCTCCAGATAAGGGTTTGGCAGTAGCAAGAATGGCAGCTCATATTACTTATCTTTCAAAAAAAGGTTTGCAAGAAAAATTTGGGAGAAAGCTACAGGATGCAGGAAGTCTAAAATTTAGTTTTGATGCAGATTTTCAGATAGAAAGTTATCTGCGTCATCAAGGAACAAAGTTTGTAGATAGATTCGATGCTAACAGTTACCTATACATTACTAGAGCTATGGATTATTTTGATCTGGAAAAACAATTTAATGGCAATTTGTCTTTAGCATTTAAAAATACAAAATCTAAGTTTTGTGTAATTTCATTTTCATCAGATTGGCTTTATCCCACAGTTGAAAATAAAGAAATAGTCATAGCTTTAAATGCTTGTGGTGCAAATGTTGGGTTTGTTGAAATTGACTCTGACAAAGGCCATGATTCATTTCTATTAGATGTGCCAGAATTCTTAAAGACCTTACGTGAATTTATTAACTCAACTTATAATCAAATAAATAAATGAAAAAAGAATTTGAAGTAATTTCTAAAATAATTCAAAGTAACAAAAGAGTGCTGGATGTTGGGTGTGGAGATGGCGTTCTAATGGAATATCTAAAAAATCATCAACAAAACGACGTTAGAGGTTTAGAGCCTCAAAAAGAACTAGTACAAAAATCTATCGCCAAAGGTCTTTCGGTTATTGAAGGTGATGCTGAAAAAGAGCTATTTCAATTTCCAAAAAAATCATTTGATTACGTTGTGCTAAGCCAAACGCTGCAAGCTTTTTTCAATCCAGAAGAGGTTTTAAATCAATTGCTTAGAATTGGAAAACAAACAATTGTCACAATTCCTAATTTTGGATATTGGAAAGTACGCCTTCACTTATTATTCAAAGGAACTATGCCGGTAACAAAAAATTTGCCTAATGAATGGTATAACACTCCAAACTTACATATGTGCACCATTCAAGACTTTGTTAATTTTTGTGGAGAAAAAAACATAAAAATTGATAGATCTCTTTGCTTAACCGATGAAAAAATTTCAGAGATAACAAAAAATAACATGTTTTTTAAAAATATTTTTTCTCAACTTGGAATATTTCTTATAGAATAGTTGGTATGGAAATAAGTTTAATACCCTGCCTAACAGACAATTATGCTTATATTATTAACGATCAAGAATCTAAAACTGTAGGTGTTGTAGACCCTTCTGAATCAACGCCTGTTATTGATTTTTTAAAAAAAAAAGAATTAAAATTAAATTACATATTAAATACTCACCATCATTTTGATCACATAGGAGGAAATAGTGATTTAAAAAAAATATACAATGCTAAAATCGTAGGTTTTTCTGGAGATAAGCACAGGATTCCAAACATTGATATTCCGCTTGAAAATAATAGTAATTGGGTTTTTGGTAAATCAAAAGTAAGAATATTGCACATTCCCGGACATACCCTGGGACATATATGTTTCTTTTTTGAAAAAGAAAAAATCGCTTTTACTGGAGATACATTATTTTCATTAGGATGCGGCAGAATATTTGAGGGAACTTATGAACAAATGTTTTCATCAATAAATAAAATAAAAAAACTTCCAAAAACTACAAAAATTTATTGTGGTCATGAATACACTTTTAAAAATGCAAAATTTTGTCTAGAACATGATGTCGAAAATATCAATTTGAAAAATAAATTTAAAAAAATAAAAGAATTAAGATCAAAAAATTTACCAACAATCCCTACGACTTTGGAAGATGAATTAAAATGTAATATTTTTTTAAGATGCAATGAAAACGAACTCAAGGCTAAACTGGATATGAATAAACTGAAAGATTCTGATGTTTTTAAGAAAATAAGAGACCTAAAAGATAGGTTTTGATTAAAATTGTTATAACTTGACATAAATAACTTAGAGGATATATTGCCACTACTTTTAACAAATGATTTTAAAAAATGTCTTTTGCAATTATTCAAACGGGAGGAAAACAATACAAGGTTTCGACAAGCGAAATCCTTAAAATTGAAAGACTTAAAGAGTCTGTTGGAAAGACAGTAGCATTCAAAAAAGTATTATTACTCAATAACGATAAAGAAACTGAAATTGGAACTCCTACTATCGAAGGGGCCAAAGTAGAAGCAAAGATTCTTAAGAACGGAAAAAATAAAACTATTCTAGTATTTAAAAAAAGACGAAGAAAAAATTCCAGAAAAAAATTTGGTCATAGACAACAGATTTCTTTAATAAAAATTATGAAAATTTTTTCAAAGAATGGAAAATTGATTGCCGAAGCTAAAGACTTAAATAAAGAAAAATCACAAAAAACTAGACCCGAAAAGAAAGAAATGGCTGAAAAGAAAAAAGTTGAGGTTCCTAAGCAAGAAAAAGCAAAGACAAAAAAGAAGCCTTTATCAAAAAGCAAAAAATGATTATATTGGAAAATAAAGATATTTAATTATGGCAACAAAAAAAGCAGGCGGATCATCGAAAAACGGACGAGATAGTGCGGGTCG
>CAZKXT010000110.1:0-2708 GCA_964556965.1 uncultured Alphaproteobacteria bacterium
GCTTCATGGTCACCCCAATCAAGTACACCGCCCTTATCTCGCGCTGTGTCGAATGATTTACCGAATGCAGATTGCCAAACTTCATGTGATATATCAACATCACCGATACGAATTGATTCATACACTTTTTGAGAGTCTGCTGGAACGTATTCCACGTTACCACCCATATCTTGTATGATTCCACCGATCACATAGGCCATTACCACTTGGCTTGACCAATTGTGAATTGGAATTCTAGTTGGCTTGCTACTATCAGCTCCTGATTTAGGCCCACTCGAATCCTGTTGAGTGTAGAAAAGTAGCGCTGCAATAGCAGCAACTATAATTCCTACAAATAACCACGTTTGAGTTTTTTTTGCCATTTTTCCCCCTTGTTTAATAATACTAAGTCTATGACCTCATTTTTTACTAGTCAATCTGAATTGCATACTTTTGCCACACCGAGTATAATTTCCAAAGAATATGGAGAAAAACCAAACCAGCTTAAATATAGGAAATCCTGGATTAATGACTTTACCACCTGGAGTTGAAAGATACTTAGTAAACGGTGGAGGACTTACAGGATTTCAAATTTTTTCCGATGATGAAATAGAAATTGTAAATAACGAAGGAAATCAAATTTGTGAGATTTTAGTTTTCAATAAAGATGGAAAATCAGAACCAGCAATTTTAAACTTAAAAGAAAGCAAAACTGAATCTGAAATAAAAAAAATACTTTTAAGCAAAGATGAAAGCTCTCAAATTGCAGCTTATCAATTAAAAAAAAGAAATTTAGATATCACTAAGGTTAAATCTTCAATAGTTTTTGATAAAGATACAAATTGGGGAGAAAAAATAAAATTAATTTCTAAAGATAAATGTTATTGTGTTTTTTCTGCTCCAGGACCTGAAATGTTAATTCAGGAACAAAATCCACCTACTGATTTAACTATTTTTGTCAAAAGAGCAAAAATTACCAAAGACAAAGAGCATTCGGTAATTCCAGACCCAATGTTTGATCCTCTTAATGAAATTAATATTGATCGTCAAACCGCAATTTCATACCAAGTTAAAGAAGGTGATTACATACAAGTTATTTCTCCAGCCGGAAGACAATGCTCTGATTTTGTGGCTTTTGATACAGCAAAATTAGATAAAGGAATCGAAAAAGATCTTGATTGGCAAACAACAAGAACTTTTATGGGAAATACTTTTCCTGGACCTGGATTATTTTCTAAATTTTATGATACTGATCACGAACCTTTAATTGAGGTAATTAGAGATACAGTCGGAAGACATGATACATTTAATTTAGCATGCACATCAAAATATTATGCAGATGCAGGGTATTTTGGTCATCCAAATTGTTCTGATAATTTAAATGGTCAAATGACAAAGTTTGGAGCTAAAAAAAGAAAAGGTTGGCACGCCATAAATCTTTTTTTTAATACCTCTGCGGGCGGGCTAAACTCAGTACTATCAGACGAATCTTTTGCTAGACCTGGTGATTATGTGACATTTAGGGCTCTTAAGGACTTAACTTGTGGAACAACAGCATGCCCAAGCGATATAGATGCTTGCAATTCATGGAATCCTACTGATATTTTTGTTAGAACTTATGATAAAAAAAGAGAATTTACAAAATCTTTTGCATTCAGAATGAAAACTGACTCAGAAACAAAATTAACTAGAAATACTGGCTTTCACGAAAAAACTTCAAAGTTAACTAGAAACTTTGTTGATGCTAGAGGTTTTTGGCTTCCAAATGATTATACAAAACACGGAATGGTAAATGAGTACACTGCATGTAGAGAAAAAGCAGTTGCTATTGATTTATCATCGCTCAGAAAATTTGAAATTCTTGGACCAGATGCTGAAGAATTAATGAATTATACTTTAACAAGAAATGTAAAAAAATTATCTGTTGGTCAAGTTGTTTATTCCGCGATGTGTTATGAAAATGGGTGTATGTTTGACGATGGAACGCTATTAAAACTAAGTGATCATGGTTTTAGATGGATTTGTGGTGATGAATATGGAGGGGAATGGTTAAAAGAACAAGCAAAAAAGAAAAATTTAAAAGTTTGGATAAAAAATTCTACAGATCAAATTAACAACATATCTTTACAAGGTCCAAACAGTAGAAAGATTTTAGAAAAAATAATTTTTACACCACCAACTCAACCGTCAATTTCTGAAC
Organism: uncultured Alphaproteobacteria bacterium; assembly: GCA_964556965.1. Lineage (GTDB taxonomy): Bacteria > Pseudomonadota > Alphaproteobacteria > Pelagibacterales > Pelagibacteraceae > CAZKXT01. Next base: position 2,180 of record CAZKXT010000110.1, read on the forward strand.
TTCAATGGTTTAGATTTACAATCTGCAGATTAGAAAAGTTAAATGGTATACCGCTAATTGTTTCTCGAACTGGATATACTGGAGAATTAGGTTTTGAAATATGGTGCCATCCTAAGGACGCTCCTGCTTTGTGGGATAAAGTTATGGAAGCTGGAAAAGAACATGGTTTAATACCAGCAGGATTTGCTGCATTAGACATGTTAAGAATTGAAGCTGGTTTAATTTTGTTTGGAGCAGAATTTGATGATAAATACGATCCTTTCGAAGCTGGAATAGGTTTTGCCGTTCCTTTAAAAACAAAAAAAGAAGATTTTATTGGAAAAGAAAATTTAATTAAAAGAAAAGAAAATCCTCAAAAAAAACTAGTTGGACTTGAGTTGGTAGGAAAAGAAAAAGCAATTAATGCTGATTGTGTACACATAGGAAGAGCTCAAGTTGGCACAATTACTAGCGGAATGGTATCTCCTACTCTAAATAAAAACATTGCACTTTGCAGAATGGATGTTAAATATTCTGAAATGGGTACTGA
>CAZKXT010000111.1:0-2691 GCA_964556965.1 uncultured Alphaproteobacteria bacterium
ATCCAAGTTCAGTTGTACAAACAGGCGTAAAATCTTTTGGATGTGAAAATAATACTCCCCAGCTATCTCCTAGCCATTCGTGAAAAGAGATGTCTCCAATTGTAGTTTTTGCCTTAAAGTCAGGCGCAACACTATTTATTTTTAAAGTCATCTTTGTCCTCCCTTTAATTGTTAATAATAAAATTATTATAAGCAAGATTGAATTGCTATGCAATTTTTAATAAGCTTAGAATATAAAGGAGCAAATGATATTTAATCAATTATTTGATAACAAGTCTTCAACCTACACTTACATTATAGCTAGTGGTAAAGGCAGAGAAGCGCTTATCATAGATCCTGTAATAGAAAATACAAATGAGTATTTAAAAGTTTTAAAAGAATTAGATCTTAAACTTGTTAAAGTAATAGACACGCACATTCATGCGGATCATATCTCTGGATTAAACGAATTAAACAAACAAACTAATTGCGTAAGAGTTATGGGAGAAAAATCTGAATCTGAAGTGATAGATGTTAGATTAAAAGAAAATGAAAAAGTAAAAATTGAAAATATAGAACTTAAAACAATTTATACGCCCGGTCATACAGAATGTTCATACTGCTTTTTAATGAATGATAGAGTTTTTACAGGTGATACTCTTTTAATAAATAGTTCAGGTAGAACTGATTTTCAAGGAGGAAGTGCTGTTGCTCAGTATGACTCTATATTTAACAAATTATTAAAGCTTCCAGAAAAAACAATGGTGTATCCTGCTCATGATTATAATGGGAAAACATCTTCTACTATAGGAAGTGAAAAGAATAACAATCCAAGACTTCAAGTTAATTCCATGGAAGAGTATAAAAAAATCATGGATGATCTAAAGCTTGCAAATCCTAAAATGATGGATATCGCTGTCCCAGCTAATAAAAAAGGTTTGACTTTAGATCAGGTGAAAAGCTAAATAACGTCTCTATGAAATCAAAAGCAAAAGTTGTTGTTGTAGGTGGAGGTGCAGTTGGAGTTAGCACTCTTTATCACCTTGCTAAAAAAGGCTGGTCAGATGTTGTTCTAGTTGAAAGAAAAGAATTAACATCAGGATCAACTTGGCACGCTGCTGGTTTGTTGCCACTCTTTAATATGAGTTACTCTGTTGGCCAGCTTCATAGATATGCCGTTCAACTTTATAAATCACTAGAGAAAGAAACTGGAAAAAACGTTGGATTCAGCGTTGTATCAAATATTCGTTTAGCGCAAACAAAAGATCGTATGGACGAATACCACCAATATGCTGGGGTTGCGCAAACAATTGGTATAAACGTAAAATTTTTAAAACCTGAACAAGTAAAAGAAATATGGCCTTTATGTAATACTGATGGGCTTGTTGGAGCAATACAACATCCAGAAGATGGATATATTCAGCCAGCAGATTTAACCCAAGCTCTAGCAACAGGCGCAAGAAACAAAGGAGCAGAAATTTACAGAAACACAACAGTTCTTGGTATTAAACAAACAAAAGATGGATGGACTGTAGAAACGGACAAAGGAGAAATTTCTTGTGAGCATGTTGTGTCGTGCAGCGGAAACTTTGCAAGACAAACTGGTCGTATGGTTGGATTAGATATACCGGTTATTCCTGTAGAACATCAATTCATTGTTACTGAACCTCATCCAGAAATTCAAAAAAGAAAAAAAGAAGGCAAACCAGAAATGGGAGTGTTACGAGATAGTGATAACTCTTGGTATATGAGAGAAGAAGCTGGTGGTCTTTTATTAGGTCCTTACGAAAAAGGAGCTCCTTGTTGTTATGTTGATGGTCCTTCAAAAGATAGTGAGTATGAATTATTTCAAGAAGATTTAGATCGATTAGCTCCTCACATTGAAGGTGCAATAAAAAGAGTTCCAGCTTTTGGAGAAGTTGGTGTTAAAAAAGTTTACAACGGCGCTATTGCTTACACGCCTGATGGAAATCCTATAGTAGGTCCAGCATGGGGAGTTAAAAATTTTTGGATCAATGAAGGACATAGTTTTGGAATTACTGCAGCAGGTGGTGCGGGTTGGCAATTAGCAGAATGGATTGTAGATGGAGAACCTACAATAGATATGCTTGGTGTTGAGCCAAGAAGATATGGTTCTTATGCAACTAAATCTTATTTATTAGAAAAAAATGAAGAAGCTTACAGAAATATTTTTACTATTCACTATCCAGATGAAGAAAGAGAAGCAGGCAGACCGTTAAGACAAGCTCCTTGTTATGATCGTATGAAAAAATTAGGAGCAGTTTTTGGACAAAAATTTGGATGGGAAAGACCTAATTTTTTTGCAACTGATGGAGACAAACAAGAAGATGATTGGTCATTTAGAAGATCTAAATGGTTCAAAAATATTGAGAAAGAATGCAAGAACGTAAAAGAAAATGTTGGTCTACTTGATATGACAGCATTTGCTAAATGTAGAATTAAAGGACCTGGGGCAGAACAATTTTTAGATAAATTAGTAGCTAACAAACTTCCAAAAAAAATTGGCCGAATTAATCTTTGTCATGCATTAAATACAAAAGGCGGAGTTCACTCAGAGTTTACAATTATGCGAGAATCAGAAGATAGTTTTTATTTAGTATCTGCTGGAGCATATCAAAGATTGGATCATGACTGGATACATAAATGGATGCCAAATGATAGAACGGTACAATTTGAAAATTTAACAAACAG
>CAZKXT010000112.1:0-2684 GCA_964556965.1 uncultured Alphaproteobacteria bacterium
GTTGTAAGCCCAATATCAGGTAAACCCAAATCGTTAGACATCACACCACCTGAAATATAAACTCCATCAAAACCTATCTCAGAGATTAATTTTGCACATAAAGGATTATATGCACCAGGAAATCTTAATAATTTTTTAGATTGTAATTTTTTTACAAAATCTGATCTTTTTTCTAATGCGCTTTTTTTTGTGAAATGCATTGCACCAGACTTATATTAGAGGGGATTATAAAAATCAAAGATTATTTAATTAAGATAAACAATCCTGTTAAAACCAACAAGAACGCAAGAAAATATTCTGTTATTTTTTTTGTTTTTTCATTATTAATAAATGTTCTTAAACCACTCCCAAATAATGCCCAACAACATATACTTGGAAAGCATATAACTGCAGCCGTAATAGTTACAAATGCTACACCAATAAAAATATTTTCTTCTGTTGGAAAAAAACCTGATGCCACAGCAATTGCAACAGACCATGCTTTAGGATTAATAAATTGAAAAAGTGATGCTTCATAAAATTTTAAAGGTCTTCCGGATTCTTTTTTAATAAGACTAAAAGAGCCAATCATTTTCCAACTTAAATAAAACAAATATAAAAAACATAGAATTTTCATATAAAACTGTATTTGAGGATAAATTAGAAAAAGATTTACTAAACCAAAACATACTAAAGTAATTTGAATCATATGACCTAAAGGAATGCCAATTAGATGAGGTAGCGTTCTAATAAATCCAAATTTCATTCCGGAGGCTGTTAGCATGGCATTATTTGGTCCAGGCGTAAAAAACATTGTAAAATAAAAAGTTGATAGAGCAGAGAACAACGCAAAATTAATCATAAATATTTTTCAATAACTTTATCAAAATTTTTAAAATCTTCGATTAATTCGTCGTGTTTAATTTCTTTAGTTGATTTTTCTGTGTAACCATCTTTTACTAACACAAAAGGAATTTTTGCGTTCTCTGCTGACATTCCATCAACTTCACTATCTCCAACCATTATTGTTTTTTTTAGATCACCCTGAATAATTTCAACTACATCTGTTAAATGTCTAGGGTCTGGTTTGTTAAAGGGAAAAGTATCTGATCCAGCAACGTATTCAAAATATTCGTACATTCTTAATTTTTTTAACAAATCAACAGCTAAACGTTCTTGTTTATTAGTACAAACAGCCATGGAAATATTTTTAGTTTTAGCCCATTTTAAAAATTCCATTACACCATTTATTGGCTTGCTTCCTCGATCAATATTTTGAGAGTAAAAATCTATAAACTCTTTCATCATTTCTTTTTTTATCTTTTCATCTTTTATTTCTTGTCTAAACGCTCTTTGCATCATTACCCAAGCACCTTTGCCTGCTAAAGACTTAATATCGGATAATTTTTTTTCTTTATGACCAAATTTCTTCATTACATGGTTGTGAGCATCCATCAAATCAGGCGCGGTATCAACTAAGGTACCGTCTAAATCAAAAAGAATTGTGTAAATTTGAGTCATTTTTAAAGTATTAAAAAGAAATATTTTGTGACTTATTTCAGAAGTATTATTAATGTAAAGAGAAATTTTTATGAATACAAATATTAAATTAAAAAAAGCTAACGCTTATAGAATTACACAGGAAAAACTTAGAAATAAAGCTCTTTCAAAAGGAGTTAATTTAATTGCTCCAGAAACTATTTTTTTATCTAACGACACTACTTTTGGAAAAAATGTAACTGTTGAACCTTATGTTGTAATTGGAGCAAAAGTAAAAATTGGAAACAATGCTTATATAAAATCTTTTACTCATATTGAAGGAACTAAAATTGAAAATAATGTAGTGGTTGGACCTTATGCAAGATTAAGACCAGGCACTATTTTAAAATCGAATACTAAGATTGGAAATTTTGTTGAAACAAAAAAATCAAGCATCAACACTAATTCAAAAGTTAATCATCTTTCATATATTGGTGATACCACAATAGGAAAAAATTCTAATATCGGAGCAGGTACAATAACTTGTAATTACGATGGTGTTAAAAAATCTAAAACCAGAATATCCGACAATGTTTTTGTAGGTTCTAATTCAGCTCTTGTAGCTCCTGTTAAATTAGAAAAGAATTCTATAGTTGGCGCTGGTTCAGTAATTACTAAAAATGTTAAAAAAAATTCGTTAGCCATCACAAGATCGTCTCAAATTGAAGTTAAAAATTATAAAAGAAAAAAGAAAAAATAATGTGTGGAATTATTGGAATAGCTAGCAACAAACCGGTTTCAATGAATATTATAAATTCATTAAAAAAACTAGAATACAGAGGGTATGACTCTGCTGGTCTAGCCACATTAGACAAGGATGAAATAAGCGAAAAAAAATGTTCAGGCAGAGTAGAGGAGTTAGAAAAAATTTTATTTAAAACTCCATCTGATGGACATCTTGGTATTGGACATGTTAGATGGGCAACACACGGTATACCAAATATTGTAAATGCTCATCCTCATTCATCAGAAATTGTATCAGTAGTTCACAATGGAATTATTGAAAACTCAGATGAATTAAAAAAAAATTTAGAATCAAAAGGTTTAAGATTTAAATCTCAAACTGATACAGAAGTTATAACATTATTAATTACAGAAGCTTTAAAAGATAACAAACCTTTAGAATCTGTTTTTAATACATTAAAACAATTAAAAGGCAGTTTTGC
>CAZKXT010000113.1:0-2645 GCA_964556965.1 uncultured Alphaproteobacteria bacterium
CTTTCATCATTAGGTTTTGCTGGATTTACTGTTTCTCTTAGATGGAGAAAAAGAACTCCAAAATTTACCACTGTAGCTATTGCAGGAATTTTTTGTTCCGCTGTTGCTATTTTAGTTTTGTTATTCAATGACAGTAATATATTGATTTCTTTAAAAAACTCTTCGCTCTCAGCGTTACATGGATTTTTAGTTTGTTCAGGGCTTATTTTATTTTCTATGAAATCAAGATACTTACCCGCTACAGATTTAACTCTTCTTTCACTTACAGAGGTTTTGGGTGGAATTTTCTGGGTTTGGTTACCGTGGTTTGGAATCAATGAAATTCCTAGCGCAAATACTTTAATCGGTGGGGCTATAATTGTTTTTGCAATAACCTTCTATGGTTTTAATGCTAAACGCGTATTGCAATCAAGATATGTTTAGATAGTATCATTTTATGAAAATAGGAGTCGCAAAAAATAAAAAAAAAGTTTTTGTGTCACTATACAAAAAAAATCTAGAAATTCATCCAATTTGGTTACGTGAAAGAGTGAATAATGAAGATCTGCTAGATCAAATCAGCGGTCAAAGACTTTATGATTCTTCTGATTTTAAAAAAAACTTAAAAATAAAAAATGCCTTAATAAAAAAGAAGTCTCTTAATGTTCAATTTAGTGACGGCATCAAATCTAACTATGACGTTGATGACTTAATCACAGAGATTAATAAAAGTTTATCCTATAGAAAAATCTCTTTATGGGATTCTGAAATAAAGAATATACCTAAAGTCATATACAAAACTAATATATTTGAAACTAAAGAAGGTTGTGATCTTTTGCAAAAATTTTATCAATATGGATTTACAATTGTAAAAAAAACGCCTTCAGAAAAAAATTTTATTAAAAAATTTGCTTATTCAATCGGAGTAATCAGGCCCACTAACTTTGGTGTTATTTTTAATGTAAAATCTGTCAACAATCCTAATGATCTTGCATACACAACTCATTCCTTGGCAGCTCATACAGACAATCCCTATAGAAAACCTATTCCAGGTATTCAAATGCTACACTGTATTGAAAATAGAAGTAAAGGAGGATTCTCAACTTTAACCGACGGATTTACTGTTGCTGAATATTTAAAAAAGAAACATCATAATTTTTTTAAATTACTTTCAACTGTAAAAATCAGATTTACTTATGTTAGTAGAGATACCATACTTGAAAATTGGGGAGAAATAATAGAGTTAGACTCTAATGGATTTTTGAAAAAAGTAAGACTTAGCCCAAGATTAGATTACGTTCCAGTCCTAAAAAAAGAAAAACTAGATGAATTTTATAAAGCACGTTCACTTTTTATAAAATTGTGTAATTCAAAAAAATTTATGATTAAATTTAAATTAGCGCCAGGAGACCTGATGATGATGGATAATCATAGAACACTTCATGGCCGAACTTCCTTTAATGGAAAAGTTGGAAAAAGACATTTGCAAGGATGCTATATAGATCACGACTCAGCAGAGAGTAAAATGAAATATCTAGAGAGAAAATTTAATATTGCATGGACAAAGTAAGTTTTAAACAAATGAAAGATGGTACGAAAGATGACTATCTTTTATTAGATCGACATGAAAAAAAATATATAGAAGGTACGGCTGATAGAATTATAAAGTTTATGAGTGGATTAAATTCAACTTTGGAAGGATATCAAGTATCTCGACTAGAACATTCTTTGCAAACAGCTACCAGAGCTTTAAATGATAAAGCAGATGAAGAAATGATAGTTGCAGCACTATTACATGATATTGGAGATGAATTAGCACCCTTAAATCATGCAGAATATGCAGCGGCTGTTTTAAAACCTTATGTAAGTGAAAAAACCCATTGGATAGTTGAAAAGCACGGGATCTTTCAAATGTACTACTACGCGCATCACTTTAATGGCAACAAAAATGAAAGAGAAAAATTTAAAGATCATAAATATTATAAAGATACAATTAATTTTTGTGAAAATTGGGATCAAAAATCTTTCGATCCTAATTACAAATCTTTAAAACTCAAAGATTTCGAACCCTACGTAAAAAAAATATTTAGCAGAACTCCTTATGGAAAATAAATTAAGTTTTTTCTTTAGACACCAAATTTGGCATGTCGGAGGAACTATAATCTTATTTTATATTGGTTCTCAATTCGTTGATCTTGATAGCAATACAAATACTTTTCTTGAAATAAGTGCTTTGAATTGGTTCATAATTGCTATGGCTATTCCATTGGTTCATCAGATTTATGTTTGGATATGTTGGAGGTCAGAATTATGCTGGAAATCAATTAGTAACTCCATTGGGCTTAAAGGATATTTAATAATTTTTTTTATTTTAATTATCTCAAGACTTTCCGCGATAGTTTTATGTTTTGTGGATTATGGTTCTTTATATAAACCTGGATTAATAGCATGGGGTTTATCGATTATAGTTTTTATTCCAGGTATCTATACGATGTATTCGGTTAAGAAATATTTTGGATTTGTTCGAGCTGCTGGTGCTGATCATTTTGATCCAAAATATAGAGACATGCCTTTTGAAAAAAGAGGGATTTTTAAATGGTCTTCTAATGCAATGTACACTTACGCAATAGCCATCCCATTTGGTTTTGCAATTGCAACAGGATCAC
>CAZKXT010000114.1:0-2633 GCA_964556965.1 uncultured Alphaproteobacteria bacterium
AACCATTCTGTGCTTTGAAGATCAACCTCGTAAGGAACAGGTCTTTTTAAACCAATTACATTTTTTACTCCTCTTGCTAACCAATCTTCATGTTTAATTACCGAAACCACAATTTCTGCAATTAATAAAGTTGCTATTGCAAGATAATCTGCTCTTAATCCAAGAGCAATTTTACCAACAACATAAGCAAGTCCTCCAGCTAAAAGACCTCCAACGATCCAAGAAAATAAAACTGGCATTCCAAGACCACCTAAAAAACCTGTTTTGGCAGGATTCACTGCCTCAATATTTTCAATTGCAGGACCAGATATCATTCTAAGAAGTATCAAACCAACTATTATAATTGCTGCTACTAAATAATTTCTTTGCTTTGATTTTATAATTTTTTTCAAAACATATCGAATTGAAAAAACCATCCCAGCTATAACTAAAATACAAACCATCATATTTAATCCACCCACTTCCCAAGCCTCTGGAACCGGAGCAACTGAAACGAGCACAACAGCAAGTCCACCTAAGGCGGTATAACCCATAATTCCAAAATTAATTAAACCTGCATAACCCCATTGAATATTTGCACCCATGGTCATAACTGCTGAAATCATACAGTAATTAAAAATAGAAAGTGCAATAGACCAGGACTGGAATATTCCCACTAAAATAATTAACAATAACATTATTGAATATGCTGCAATTACGTTTAAATATTTCTTCATAGAATTTTTCCTTTAAAAATACCCGAAGGTCTAAACAGTAATACAATTACTAAAATAGAAAATGATACTGCAAATTTGTAATCTGTTGATAACAATTGTATAAGAGAATCTGGTGCTAAACTTTCTGGAAGTATATATGTAAAAAATTTTTTATATGCGTAAGTTATAAATATTTCGCCAAATGCTACAACATAACCACCTAAAAATGCACCGAATGGATTTCCAATACCTCCAACGATAGCTGCAGCAAATATTGGGAGCATATTGTTAAAATAAACAAAAGGCTTGTAACTTTTGTCTAAACCATACAACACACCTCCAATTGTTGCTAAAACACCTGCAATTACCCATGTTAGCATTACAACTCGCTTAGGATCTATGCCCGACAATAAAGCTAAATCTTCATTATCAGAGTAAGCACGCATACTTGTGCCTGTCTTAGTTTTGTTTAAAAACCAAAACATTACAGAAACTACAATTAACGTAACAACTATTGTAATTAGTTGAGTAGATTTAATTGTTAATCCTTCATTTAAACCGGTCATTTCCTTAAATTCCATAGCTTTTAAAATAAATTTTTCACCATCAAGAAACCTTCTATCGAAAGGTCCTATAATTATTCTTATAATTGCTTGTGTGACAAACATTACACCCACACTAACCATTGCAAGCTGAACGGGGGGGCTTTTTTTAATTCTGTAATAACTAAAAACAAATTTATCTATTGTTAGCATGTATAAAATCATCATAACAATCGCAAAAGGAATTGTAAGTAATGCTGTTGGCAACACTCCTAAACTTATACCTAGTGATTGAAAATAATAAGTAAGCAAAACTGCGAACATTGTTCCAAAAGACATCATGTCTCCTGTTGCAAAATTTGCAAATCTTAAAACTCCATAAATTAATGTAACAAAAATAGCTCCAAGAGCTAATTGTGAACCATAAGTTAACGCAGGTATAATTGTGTAATTTAATAACAAGATTAAAGCATTTAAAAAATCCATTCTATGCTCCTAAAAATGATCTTCTGACTTCAGGATCTTTAAGCAATTCATTTCCCGATCCTTCAAATTTATTTTGTCCAGTCACCAACACATAGCCTCGATCGGATATGCTTAATGCTTGTTTTGCATTTTGCTCTACCATTATAATTGCAACATTGGTTTCCTTTACTTTTATAATGTGCTGAAACAATTCATCCATCACTATTGGGGAAACGCCAGCTGTAGGTTCGTCTAACATTAAAACAGATGGCTTAATCATTAAAGCTCTTCCTAGTGCTACTTGTTGCCTTTGTCCTCCTGATAATTCACCTACAATTTGAGATCTTTTTTCTTTTAAAACAGGAAACAATTCATAAATTTCTTCAATAACTTTAATTAAATCATCATTTCTTAAAAACGCACCTACTTCTAAATTTTCTCTTACTGTCAATCCTGCAAAAACATTTCTAGTTTGTGGTACAAATGATATTCCTTTTTTAACTCTATCTTGAGGAGATAAACTAGAAATATCTTTTCCATCTATTAATATTGATCCAGATTTTAAATTTAACAGCCCAAGCATAGCTTTCATTGCGGTAGATTTGCCAGCACCATTAGGGCCTAAAATTGCAACAATCTCTCCTCTGTTAACATTTATTGAACAAGAATTTATAATATCTGGACCATTGCCATATCCTGCGGTCATTTTGTTTCCCTCAAAAAATGCCATTAAATATTTTCTCCACCATTTCTGTTTGCACGCCCTAAATAACTTTCTATAACTTTTTCATTTTTCTTAACCTCTTCAGAGGTTCCCTCAAATAAAACTGAGCCTTCGGACATCACAATCACTGGATTACACATTCTGCTTATGAAATCCATATCATGTTCAATCATGCAAAAAGTATAACCTTTTTCTTTATTTAATCTT
>CAZKXT010000115.1:0-2624 GCA_964556965.1 uncultured Alphaproteobacteria bacterium
GGATGGGATTTTTTATAAGTTTTTTTGGTATAAAAGAAACAATTGAATTAATAAAAAAACAAGTGAAATAATAATGTTTTCTTTTTTAAAACCTTTAATTTTTGGTCTAGATCCAGAAGCCGCTCATGATTTAGCAATTAAATCTTTAAAGTTAAACATTGTTCCAGAAAATCTTTTTAAGGTCGAAAATGAAGAAATGCTAGAAACTAATTTTTTGAAAAAAAAAATAAAAAATCCAATAGGTATGGCGGCGGGTTTTGATAAGAGTGCTGAGGTTTATAATTCTCTTTTTAAGCTTGGCTTTGGTTTTGTTGAAGTGGGCACTGTAACGCCAATAAAACAACAAGGAAATCCTAAGCCAAGAATTTTTAGACTTGAAGAAGACGAAGCTTTAATAAACAGGCTAGGTTTTAATAATGATGGTTTAGAGACTATATTAAAAAGACTCGAAAATGGCTACTTCAGCAAGGGAGATAATATTCTTGGAGTAAATATTGGTCCCAATTTTGACAGTAAATCTTTCGAATGGGATTTCTGCAAATCTGCAGGATCTCTTATTAAGCTAGCTTTAGCAGATTATATTACGATTAATATTTCTTCACCTAATACTGAAAATTTAAGAGATTTTCATGACGAGAGTAAACTGGAGTCTCTATTGGAGGCTATTAATAAATTAAAGAAAGAGTTTGGAAGTTCTATGCCAATTTTTATTAAAGTATCTCCAGACATAAAAGACTCTTCTGTTGAAAAAATTTCAGAAATAATAATTAATCAAAAAGTACAAGGTGTAATATTAACCAATACAACTAATATAAATCGATCATCATTAAAAAGTCTCAATAAGGATCAAGCCGGAGGTCTATCTGGAAAACCAATTAGAGATTTATCAAATAAAATGATACAGAAATTTTATGAAAAATTAAAAGGCAAGGCTTTTATAATTGGAGTAGGAGGTGTTGACTCTGGTAAAAGTGCTTTTGAAAAGATTGCCGCGGGAGCAAATGCTGTTCAGCTTTACACCGGAATGATTTATAAAGGACCAAGTATTGTGAAAGAAATTAAAAAAGATCTGATAGAAATTTTAAAGAATGAGAATATTCAAAATATAAGTGAAGCTATTGGGTCGAGATCAAAACACTAAGCCGATTTGATTTTTTCTTCTATAAATTTTGGAATAGCTTCTTCAGCATTCAAACCGTCTTCCTTATTATCGCCACGAATTTGAAATGAATACAAAACATGCAGGCGACAATAGCTGTATCCCTTCATGGGAGATCTTCCACAAAAATAAAAACTCTCTTCATTGGGATGACCAATAGGCCACTTGCATGTTTTTTCAGTTAATTCCTCTAAACTTTTAGGATTTTCTGGCTCGAAATCTTTATCTAATAAAATCGATTTGAATTTGCTTCTTATGGAAATTTTTTTATCGCCGTTAGCTAGGTTTTTTCTTTCTTCTTTGGATTTTTTTATTTTTTGACTAACAGGTTTTGTGGCGAGGTTTAATCTATGGGCTTTTCCAATAACGGCATTTCTAGTTACACCACCAATAATTTGCGCAATCTCACTAGCGGTGCTTCCTTTTCCCCAAAGTTTTTTAAGTTTTTCTTCTTTTTCTGAATTCCAGCTCATCAATGAACACTATATATAGTTTATATTTCACACTAAACGCTATATATAACATTATCAATACAATTTATTGTATTTATTAACAGGTTATTAATAATCAACTTGCAGTTAATTTAATACGTTTGTTGATCGGAATATATTTTGTTTTATGAAAGGCACAAAAAAAGATTACAAAATAAGCATTAAAAGGTTCGATCATTTTAACCTGGTAGGCTTTTGGACGCTTTACAAAAAGGAAGTTCTCAGATTTTTGATAGTTGCCGTTCAAACTTTAATTTCTCCCATAGTGACTTCTCTGCTTTTTTTAATGGTCTTGTCATTAGCAATTGGAAACGACAGAGGCGAAGTGTTGGGTTTCCCTTTTTTAAGTTTTTTGGCTCCAGGCTTAATAGCTATGCAGATAATCCAACAAGCTTTTGCACATTCTTCATCCAGCATCATGATTGGAAAAATTCAAGGAAATATAGTCGATATTCTTTATGCTCCACTTTCCGCAGGTGAGATTACTTTAGCTTTAACTTTAGCATCTTGCACAAGAGCTTTTGTGATTTGTATACTTTCAATTCTGGTTTTTAGCTTCTTTGTAGAATTGAATTTTTACAGTTTTTTTAACATTATAATATATGCTTTTTTTTCCTCTTTTATACTTGGATCAATTGGAATTATAGTAGGTCTCTGGGCAGAAAAATTTGATCATATGGCTTCGGCAACTAATTTTATTATTGTACCACTTTCATTCCTATCAGGTACTTTTTATTCAGTAGAGAGATTGCCAGATTTTTTGAGAGAGGTTAGCGAAATAAATCCATTTTTCTATATGATCGATGGATTCAGATATGGGTTTTTGGGTGTATCTGATGGATCTTTAGTTTTCGGATACATTTTTCTCGCCTCGTTGAGTTTTTTAAGTTGGTTTTCCGCATATATATTGTTTAAAAGGGGTTATAAAATAAAATCGTAATTAATCATGAGCTCTATTCTTGGTACATACGCTA
>CAZKXT010000116.1:0-2584 GCA_964556965.1 uncultured Alphaproteobacteria bacterium
GATAAATGTCAAATATAAAACTATGCTTTTTTACTTAAAAAAAACTCAAATAGAATTGCAAAAATAATAATTCCTCCACCTAAAACAACACTTGTTGGTGGAATCTCGTTTAAAAATAACCATGCCCAGATGGGACCAAGCACTGCCTCTGTCAACATCATAATTCCGACGACTGCCGCAGGAGTATTTTGTGATCCAATGGTAATTAAAACAAATCCAAATCCAAGTTGAAATGTTCCGGCTATAAAACCCAAAAAAATATCATGAGAAGAAATTGATAATTTTCCAGCAACTAAATAACCAATAAGTGCAGCTGCAATACCTGCTGTAACTTGTGCGGGAACCATGTCAGTTTTTGGAAACTTTCTTACAATAATTACAAGTACAGCAAAAGAAACTGGCATTGCAAATGCCACGATATTTCCCAAAAATTGTTCGCTAGTTTGAATGCTTAAAGAACTACCAAGAATCAATAAAACTCCTGACATTCCTAATAAAATTGAAATAAAAGTTATTAAACTAATTTTTTCTTTTAAAAAAATATACCCAAAAAACGCCAAAAAAATTGTCTCTGTTGTAATTATAAAAAGTGTATTTGCAACAGTTGTGTAATACATTGCAAATACATAAGCAGCAAAACCAAACCCCAAGATCAATCCTGCAAAAAAACCGGGAACACCGGATTTATAAAAACTATTAAAAAAATTTTTTTTGTAAATAAAAATTAAATATAAACATACTGCTATGGTAAAGAAAAATTGCCTCCAAAAAAGAATTTGCCATAAGTTGGCTCCCTCAAATGATTTTACAATTATTCCTCCAAAACTTAAGCAAAAGGCGCCAAAAAATATCAAAATTGGCCCAGGAATTTTATATAAAAATTTCATACTTTTTTTATTTTACTAAGTGCTTTATTTATTTCTTTTTCATAAGATTGAAAAGCTAATTCAGCTTCAGCAATCTCCACTAGTTTAAACGAAATAGACATACTGGGTTTTTTTTGCACTAACAAGTCATAATCTGCTGAAATTACATTTGCAATTTTTGGATAACCACCAATTGTAGGGTGGTCTGTCAAAAGTATAATTGGAAGACCATCTGCTGGGACTTGGATAGCTCCCCTTGTTATTCCTTCTGATCTTATATTGGTACTTACATTGTTTTTTAAAAAATCACCATCTAAACGCATTCCCATGCGATCGGTAAGATTTGTTATTTTGTATGAAGTTGAAAAAAATTTTTTTTGGCTATCTTCTGAAAAAAAATCATATTGTGGACCTTTTAAAACTCTTATCGCATTATTCTCTGGGTAGGATGGCATCTCAATCATATTGTTCTGATTTGTAGAATCTTCTTTATAATAAATTTTATCTTTTATACTAATCTTTTTTCCTTCATTCGGACCTATACTAGCCCTTGTCAAAGTTGAAACACTTTTGTGGAAAGGTTTCAAATCGAACCCTCCTTCGACAGCTAAATATCCATAAACTGATTTTTTGGTTGCAATAATGTCAATTTGATCTCCAGGATCCAAAATATAACTTTTATTACATTCTCCATGTATTTTTTTATTTTTAGAAGTAGTGATCTCAAAATGTACATTTCCTGCGATTGCAATTTTTGTTTTTCCACTGTTTAACTTCAGTAAAGGTCCTTGATAGGCAAACTCTATCACTCCTTCGTTTAAATCATTTCCTACTAAACAGTTTGCAATTTTAAAAGATTTCAAATCCATGCAACCACTTGGCGCAACACCTAGGTGTTGCAATCCAAATCTACCCGCGTCTTGATAGGTGGTGTTAATTCCTGCTCTTAAAACTTCAAAAAATTTATTTTTCATTTTCAATTTCTTTGAATTCTTCTTTTGATATTGATTTAAATTTTACGCTATCGCCTGGTGATAGCAAACTTGGATTGTCATTATTATTTTGATCAAATAATTTCAAAGGAGTTCTTCCAATTATGTTCCATCCTCCGGGACTTTCGTAAGGATAGATATTGCAAAATTTTTCTACTATACCAACTGAACCTGCGGGAACTTTTACCCTGGGTGTTTTAAGTCTATTTAAAAAGAGTCTTTTATTCAAATCACCCATAAATGGATGCCCTGGTATAAATCCAATCATGTAAACAAAAAAATTTGTCTTGGAGTGCATTTTTATAATTTCATTTTTTGAAATTTTTAAAAGTTTGCTAATGTTTTCTAAATCAAGCGAAAAATCATAACAAATCGGTATTTCCCAACTTTTACCTTTTCTAGAATTTTCTAATTTTGTAAAATCGATAGAATTGAGAAAGTTAAATACATTTTTAAAATTTGTGACTTTTAAATCAAAACTGATTATGAGCTTGTTGTAGGATGGAGTATAATCCCTTATTCCTTGAATTGTTCCATCCAAAGATTTTTGTTTGATAAAATGAAATAACTTAATTACCTCGTTATTAACTTTTTCATTAACTTCTTCACCAAAATCGCAAACGATGCCGGAATCTCCAATATTGCTTAATTTTTTAAACATGAAATGATATAATTATTATTAAATAAATGATGATTTTAAAAGATGGAAATTAATATTAATTGTGA
>CAZKXT010000117.1:0-2541 GCA_964556965.1 uncultured Alphaproteobacteria bacterium
AGTACCAATGCAATTGCTGGTTCGGAGGGAAATGAAAAAATTTCTTCAAAAGCAACTTCTTTGGAATCGAAAGAATGTTTTGAAAAATTAAGCAGAGGTGTATTTAAATTTAATCATGCCTTGGATAACGCAGTTTTTGAACCCGTTGCTAGAGGCTATAGAAAATTACCCGTTCCAATCAGAAAAGGTACTGGAAATGTAGTTGATAATTTAAGATCGCTACTAACCTTCTCAAATAACGTTCTGCAAGGTGACATCAAGGAAGCTGGTAACACAGCGGGAAGATTTTTAATTAATTCAACAGTTGGGATCCTTGGAATCTTTGATCCAGCGGAAAAAATGGGTCTGGCAGAAAAACCTAGAGAAGATTTTGGACAAACTTTAGGAAAATGGGGATCAGGTCCAGGATGTTATTTTGTACTCCCAATTCTAGGTCCAACAACTGCTCGAGATGCGATTGGACTGGTCGGAAATACTTTTCTAGATCCGGTCTATCACGTAACTCATAATACTGAGACTGATATGCTGATTGGAAACCAAAACTACCAAGAACATAATTATTACCTGTTCAAAGGAACAGATGGAGTTGATTTTAGAGCAAAAAATATAGAATCTTTTGACAATGTAGAAAAAAATGCAATAGACTTATATTCTACAGTCAAAAGCTTATACCTACAAAACAGAGCAAAAAGAATTCTTAACGCTGACACAACTATCGACACTCAAGACGAAAGCGACTGGGAAGAAATCGAAACTGAGTAAATTCTCATTAAATGAAAAAAGCTATAAATATAATTGTAATAATTTTTGCTATTGTTTTTATATTTAAAACAGATTCAAAAGCATCTACTGGTGATCCAAAAAAATTTATAAATGAGGTAGTGACGGAAGCAAAAAGTATTCTGAGCTCAAATGCTAGCCAAGGTGAAAAATCAAAAAAATTAGGAAATTTGGCCCTAGAAAACGTAGATATCAAATTTTTAGCTTTATATACGATAGGGCCGTATAGAAAAACAATAAATGAAGACCAATTAAAAAAATATCACACTCTTTTTGAACAATATTTTTTAAAAAGCTTTACATCAAGATTAACTGAATATTCTGATCCAAAAATTGAAATGATGGGCGTAGAGGTAAAAAATGAAAAATACACAATGGTACAAAGTAAACTTTTGGGAACTTCAGAAAAACCAGAAGTTAAAATCGATTGGAGAGTATACACAAAAAATCCAGAAAAACTCTTGATTAGAGATCTCATCGTAGAAGGCTTAAGCCTTGCAAGAACACAAAAGGAAGAGTTTGTTTCTGTAATTGACAGAAATGATGGTGATATAAATAAACTTTTCGAAAGATTAGAAGAATTTATAAACAAAAATTAATCAAATTTTCAAACCCTTTGATTTTTCTTGCATAAACAACAAGCTCTTTTTTGCTATATCATCTCTTTTTTTTACAGCTTCCCTTAGATTCGTTGCGTATGTTGAGATTAGTCCGCTTTGGCTAGAATGTGATTTATATATCAAAGTTGGATTTCCGCTAGCATCTTTTTTTAGATAATTTCTTAATGAAAAAACCTTATTTTTTTTAAAATAAATTAAAAAAAACGATATCCACAAATCATCATATAAAAAAAGCTCTTTATAATCTTTTACGACTTTTTCATAAAAAATTTCAATTCCATCCAAACTACTAGTGTTTATTGCAAAGCCATCCGCACCCTGCCCCACTCCGAGATCAGCGATAGGATGAACATAAAAACTATAGGCATTATTTGGATATAAAGAAGAAAAATAGTATAATTTTTCAATCATATAATCTTCATAAACTTGATCATCATCAGCCAATATTAGTGTTGAATTTTTTTTTAACTTTTTTAAGGAGCCCAACAATTTTGTACCAGGTCCACAGTCATCACATCGAGTAATTTCCACATTCTTACTTTCAAAAGTGGGTATATCCTTATCGGACACAACATTTTCAAATCTTTTATATTTGTAAGGAATATTGAGAAATATTTTGTCTGGCTTTTGTGTTTGATTCTGTAAAGAATCTATAGATTTTTTTATATTTCTAATTCTTGGTGGAATAGTGGATACGGAAACATAAATCATATTGTTATTTGTCGCCAAAATAAAATTGAGGTTTTTCCTCCATAATTTTAAGCAGATCCTTTGGAAAAAAACTTTTATCTATTTTTTTCTTTTTAGTTTGTCTTCGAAATAAATCCGAGCCCGTTTCAATACACTTTTCTACATGCTTTGCGTCTTTATAAATTTCTTTGTTGTATTCTGCATGTGCGAAAGCTTCCATTTTTTCTTGAACTTTTTTTACGCCTCCAAAAGATGAAAAGCTCCATCCTGAATGAATCAAATTTGAAATTCTATATCTATTATTGCGTAAATCTTGAGGCTTATATTTTTCTATTATTTCCTTCGTTAGCACAATGCTTCCAATCCATTTCTCAAGACTTAAATAATCGCAATTCAAATGAAACAAAAATTGTTCAAATGCTATAGGCGCAATGGATTGAAAGTCACACGA
>CAZKXT010000118.1:0-2520 GCA_964556965.1 uncultured Alphaproteobacteria bacterium
CATATATTGAAATTTTAATTGCCCATCCTTTGCCCAAGTATAATATTTCCTGTATGGGAAAACTTACAGATTTTGAATTGGAATAAATTTATACTTTCGTTGGACTTGGTTCGTTTTTATAGACTTTTTTTGGATTAAATATTTTATTTTTTTCTTTAAACTCTAGTTTTATTTTTTTTTCATCTGAAATTTTTTTTATTGGGACAGATCTGTAGAAACACGATCTATATCCTACGTGACAACTGCCTCCATTTCCAATATCCACAGAGATCCACAACGCATCTTGATCGTCATCAATTCTTATTTCTTTAACTTTCTGAACAAATCCGCTAGTTTCTCCTTTGTGCCAAATTTTATTTTTTGATCTACTCCAGTAGTACGCTTCCCCTCTTTCTATGGTTAAACGTAGCGCCTCTTCATTCATATACCCATGCATTAGTATTTCTTTATTTTTTGCACAAATAGCAATAACAGGAATTAAACCCTGACTGTCGAATTTTGGAGAAAGATATGAGCCTTCCTCTATTTCTACGATATTTTCCCTTTTTTTAAACATAATTTAGCAATTTTATTACATAAAATTTTTGTTTTACAAAATAAAAATAGTATATAAATTAACCCAAGATTATGAAATTAGTAAAAGATATTCAACAAAACAAAGAAAATTTATCAAGGGTTTCTGACCAGCAAGCAGAGGAAGCTATCAAAACCATTATCGAATGGCTTGGTGAAAACCCAAATAGAGAAGGTCTCAAAAGTACGCCAAAAAGAGTAGTGAAGGCTTTTAAAGAATATTTCAAAGGTTATAAAGAAGATCCAAAAATATTTTTAAAAAAAACGTTTAGTGAAGTAGAAGGTTACGATGACATGGTGGTTGAAAAAAATATAAGAATAGAAAGCCATTGCGAACATCACATGGCTCCAATCGTTGGTATTGCCCATGTTGCGTATATTCCTAACAAAAATGTTGTTGGGTTGAGCAAATTAGCAAGAGTTGTTGAGGTCTTTTCAAAAAGGCTACAAACACAGGAAAGAATGACTATGCAAATTGCCAAAACACTAATGGAAGCTTTGGATGCAAAAGGTGTTGCTGTGACTATCGATGCAAAACATCATTGTATGACAATGAGAGGAGTTAAAAAAGAAGGAACATCAACAATTACGAATTATTATTTGGGTCAATTTAAAGAAGATTTGGGTTATCAAAACCGATACCTAAGATTTATAAATAGTTAATAATTTTTATTTTTTCAAAAATTTATATGGGTGAAAATTTTAAAGCTTTAGTGATCAATCAATCTGCAAATGATTTTACAAGAGAAATTAAGAATGTAGAAAAAAGATTCTTAAAGCACGGAGATGTTTTGGTTAAAGTTGATTATTCTGGTTTAAATTATAAAGATGCTCTTATATTAAAAAACGGAGGTAAGCTAGTAAAAGAATTTCCACATATTCCTGGCATTGATTTTTCAGGCACTGTTGCGGAAAGTAAAAATAATAATTTTAAAGTTGGAGATGAAGTTATTTTAACGGGCTGGAGAGTTGGAGAGCTATTTTATGGAGGATATTCTCAGTACGCAAAAGTTAATTCAGATTTTTTAGTTAAAAAACCAAATTCATTAACCACAAAACAATCAATGATATTAGGAACTGCTGGTTTTACAGCTTTAATGTGTTCATTTGCAATCAAAGCAAGAGAAGAATTGTTGTTGGGTGAAAAAGTTAATGAAGTAATTGTTAGCGGTGCATCAGGTGGCGTGGGTAGTATTGCTGTAATGGTATTAAATAAATTAGGATATAATGTAACTGCAGTTACAAGCAAAACAGACAATATTGAATATTTAAAATCAATAGGAGCAAAAAAAATTATAAACACAAAAGATTTAGAAAAAGAATCAAAACCATTAGAAAAAGGATTGTGGGATGGAGCAGTCGACACCGTTGGAGGAAATATTCTTTCTAATATTCTTGCACAAACTAAAGATTCTGGAATTGTGGCCGCTTGCGGTCTTGCATCTAACATAAAATTAAACACAACTGTTATGCCATTTATTATAAGAGGAGTTAAACTTTGGGGGATAAATTCGGTCAGTACCTCAAAGAAAAGGAGAGAATTTATTTGGAACGAAGCAGCAAATCTAATTGATTTTGAAAAACTAAATAAATCAATCAAAGAAATAGGCTTAGAAGATCTCTTGGATGTTTTCCCAAAAATGTTAAAAGGACAAACATCCGGAAGATATATTGTAAATGTTAACAAATAATGGATTGGGACAAACTTAAAATATTTTATGCTGTAGCTGAATCTGGAAGCTTTACCAAAGCAACAATAAATTTAAATTTAAGTCAATCAGCAATTAGTAGACAAATTCAATCTTTAGAATATGAACTAAAAGTTCAACTTTTTGAAAGACATGCTAGAGGATTATCTTTAACTGAAAATGGAGAATATTTATATAAAACTGCACATGAAGTTATTTCTAAGTTGAAAGAAGTAGAATCAGCTTTTGTTGATAAAAA
>CAZKXT010000119.1:0-2509 GCA_964556965.1 uncultured Alphaproteobacteria bacterium
TGAATTTTGTTATTAAATATAGGAAATTCTTTTCTAATATTATCAATGTTCATTCCTTAAAGCCCATAATATTTTTTATTATTTTTTTAATTTCAGAATCTGTAATTTTTTCAATTACATCTAGTAAAAAACCATTAATCAAAAGATTCTTTGCTTCTTGATAATTTAAACCTCGAGACATTAAATAAAAAATTGAGTTTTCATTTAAATTACCTGAGGCAGATCCGTGAGAACACTTAACATCATCAGCATATATTTCCAATTCCGGTTTAGCATTAAATTCTGTATTATTGTTTAACAGAATTGCTTTGCTTAATTGATAACCATCTGTTTTTTGGGCTTTTGAATCTGCAAATATTTTACCCTGGAACACTGCCTTTGAATCGTTATCTAAAACACTTTTAATTAATTGATAACTTTTAGTACTTTCAGTTAAATGATTAATATTGGTTTTAATTTCATGGTGCTGTAAATTTTTTAAAGTAATAATTCCATTTATAAAGGTTGAAGCATATTTTCCATTCAAATTGCAATTAATTTCATTTTTTATAAAATCTGATCCCGATGAAAGAATAAATATTTCAGATACACTATTGGTTTCTTGATTGATATTGTTATAAAAATATTTAATGTTAGAATTAAATTTCCTATCAATTTTGTAATTTTTTAATATAGAATTTTTTTTAATTTCATATTGATAATAAGTATTTAAAAAATTATTTTTCGACTTATCACTTAAAAAATCAATAATTTTTAAATAGCTATTTTCCTCAAGTAAAATATTAAATCTTAAATTAAGATTCTTAGATTTTAAATCTTCATTTGTAATATTGTATATAATTAAAGGTTTCTTTAGAGTATAATTTTTTTTTACTATTAATTTATAATGTTTATCAGTAAATGCATTGTTTAAAGAAGTTAAAGAGTTGATGTTGTTTTTTTCGTTTAGTAAATTCAAATCTTCTATTATTTCAACTTTGTTAGTTTCTTCATAATTAAACTCAGTCTTTTCTAGTTTCCCGTTAACAAAAACTAACTTATTGTGCTCTAAATTATCTATAAAAATAGATTCATCTATTTGATTAGATTTTGAAAAATCATTATAAAAACTTAATTTTTTTATATTTTTTGAAATAATATGATTTAGATCTGAAAATTTCCAATTCTCATCTCTTTTGTTTGGAAACCCTTTTTCAAAAAAATAATTAAAGTTATCTCTTTTTAACTCAATATTTTTACTTGAAAGTTTTGAACTTTTTACAAAATTTTCAAAATCTACTTTTAATTGTTCTTCCATTTAGTTTAAATTTTCATATCCTTTTTTTTCTAATTCTAATGCTAGCTCGGGACCACCTGATTTAACTATTTTGCCATTCATCAAAACATGTACAAAATCTGGTTTTATATAGTTCAACAATCTCTGATAATGTGTAATTATTAAAAACGCGTTATTTTTTTTTTTTAACGAATTTACTCCATTTGCAACTATTTTTAACGCATCAATATCTAGACCAGAGTCAGTTTCATCTAGTATACAAAGTTTAGGATCTAAAATTGACATTTGTAATATTTCATTTTTCTTCTTCTCGCCCCCAGAAAAACCAACATTTAATTGTCTATTTAATTTTTCCTCTTCAAATTTTAGTTCTTTGGCTTTTGTTTTTACTAGTTTTAAAAACTCAATTGCATCAAGTTCTTTTTCACCCTTAGCTTTTCTAATTGCATTTAGCGACGTTTTAAGAAAAATATTTGTATTAACACCAGGTATTTCTAAAGGATATTGAAATGCTAAGAATATTCCTTTATGTGCTCTTTCATCAGCTTCAAGATTAAAAAGATTTTGGTTCTCAAATGTTATTTGACCTGATGTTTCATATCCTTTTTTTCCAGACAAAATATTTGACAAAGTACTTTTGCCTGAACCATTTGGGCCCATAATTGCATGAATTTCACCAGGTTTAATTTCAAGATTAAATCCATCTAAAATAAATTTTTTATCTATATTGGCTTTTAAATCTTTTATCTTTAACATTTAACCAACACTTCCTTCCAAGCTAATGCCTACGAGTTTTTGTGCCTCGACAGCAAATTCCATGGGTAATTGTTGAAGAACTTCTTTACAAAAACCATTAACTATTAACCCCACGGCTTCCTCAGAGTTTAGTCCTCGTTGTTGACAATAATGTAATTGTTCTTCACTTATTTTAGATGTTGTAGCTTCATGAGCAATATTTGAATCTGAATTTTTATTTTTTATGTAAGGAACAGTGTGAGCGCCACACTTATTGCCCATTAATAAGGAATCACACTGAGTATAATTTCTAGCATTTTTTGCCTTGGAAGAAATATCAACCAATCCTCTATAAACCATATCAGAATGGCCAGCACTTATACCTTTTGAAATAATTTTGCTTTTAGTATTTTTTCCTAAATGAATCATTTTTGTACCAGTGTCAGCTTTTTGATAATTGTTAGTAATTGCGATAGAATAAAATTCTCCAATTGAATT
>CAZKXT010000120.1:0-2505 GCA_964556965.1 uncultured Alphaproteobacteria bacterium
AACTCCTTTTTATATTATTTGTTTGTAAATTTGTATTTTAAATTATGTAATGATTTAGCTAAGCAACAGCCTAGCGTGTGCAAAATGGTGCTTTGCATTTAGAACGTTTATGATTTTTAAGTTTTTAATCATTGTTGCAAAGTAACATAAAATTTTTACTTTGCAACAACAGATTGTAAGCAATTAAGCTTTTTGAAGATTTACTGCTGATGGGCCTTTTTCGCCATTCTCAACATCAAACGTTAGCGCATCGCCTTCGTTTAAATCTATATTGGCTGCTCTTGCTGCAGAAGAATGAACAAAAACATCTTTTTCTTTGTCATCTCTTTCAATGAAACCATAACCTTTTGTTCCATTAAACCATTTTACTTTTCCTTTTATACTCATTTAACTTTCCTTTCTTTTGTTTTACTTGTTTATTTATCAGGGCAGAATTCTAACAAAACATGTTTATAAACTGCCCTGAATTTTATGAAATATTAAGAATTTTATGAAATACGATTAAGCTTTTTGCAGATTTACTGCGGCTGGACCTTTTTCTCCGTTCTCAATTTCAAACGTAACAGCATCACCCTCTTTCAAGTATTTTAAACCTGCAGCTCTTACAGCTGAAGAATGAACGAATACGTCTTTTTCTTTGTCGTCACGTTCAATGAAACCATAACCTTTGGTGCCGTTGAACCACTTTACTTTACCTTTTACACTCATTTAACTTTCCTTATTATATTTAAACTGTTATTTTCAAAATCAAATAACATAAGTCCTTAAACAAATTATTGCGAGAAATGTCAAGTTTTCTTTAATACATAAGTTGTGATAATTTAGGGTAAAAAATGACAAAACCTCCAACATTTGAGTGAAATTAAAGTGAATTTATCAAAAGCATTATATTACAGATACAAATTTTATAAGGAATTTTTAAAAAATGGCTTTAATTACAAGGGGGACAACTACTTCGCTGATGAAATTTTAAAAGAAATAAAATCAGGAAATTATGTAGATATAGGATGTTATCATCCAATAAAAAATTCCCAAACATTCATTTTGCACAAAAATAATTGGAGCGGTGTAAACATTGATATCTCTAAAGAAACTATAGAAATGTTTAAGATTTTCAGAAAGAAAGATATCTCGCTAAATATTGGAATAGCAAATTTTGTTGGAAAAACGAAATGCTATTTTGAGAAAGAAATTTCTATGGTTACAGGCTTAGATAAAAATTTTCTAAAAAATTTAGGAAGAGAAATAAAATTTGAGAGAGAAATCGAAACCACTACAATAAAAAAATTAAGAAAAGATTATCACCTTACTAAAATTGATTTTTTAAAAATAGATTGTGAAAATTTAGATGAAAAAATTATAACCACATCTTCAATGGAAGATTTAAAAGCAAATTATCTTTCTGTAGAAGTTCTGCCTGATATCAAAATTAAAGGTCAACAAGAAACTTCCTTGGATTATTTTAAAAAGAGCAATATTTATAATCATTTAAAAAATGATTATGATATTATAAAAAATAAAGGATATAGTTTCCTTTTGAAGAATAGATTGTTTTTAAAATAATCTCTATGAAAAATTGCAAAAAAATTAAAACCTGTCTAGCATGTGGAAATAGAAATATAAAAAAAATTCTTGATTTAAAAAAACAACCTCTGGCAAATAATTTTTCTAAAACAAAATATAAATTTGATGAAGAATATCCTTTGATAGTAAATGTCTGCCCAAAATGTATACATTTACAACTCGGGCACTGTGTTGACCCTAAACTAATATATAAAAATTATATTTATGTAACAAATAATACCCAAAGCTATAAAAATTATTTAAAAAACTTTTCTATTAGTTGCATAACTAAATTTAAAAAAAATAAACCTAAAACAGTTTTGGATATAGGATGCAATGATGGCGCTCAATTAAACTACTTTAAAAGACTGGGTATGGAAACATATGGTATAGATCCAGCAAAAAATCTTTTTTCTATAAGTAGCAGAAAACATAAAATAATTTGTGATTTTATAAATAAAAAGTCAATTAATAAAATTAAAAAAAAAATTGATATAATATTAGCTCAAAATTCTTTTGCGCATAATCCTAAGCCCTACCAAACTTTAAAAGTAATTAAACAGGCGATGCATTCTGAAAGTTTACTGTTTATCCAAACAAGCCAAGCAGACATGATCAAAAATAATGAATTTGATACAGTTTATCATGAACATATTAATTTCTTTAATACTAAGAGTATGCACTTGTTGGCGAAAAGAGCGGGATTTTCGCTAGTCGATGTGTATAAAACTAAAGTACACGGATCTACTTATGTTTTTGTTTTGAAAATAAAAACTCAGACCCAACAAATGCTCAATACTAAAATTAAAAAAACAATTAAAACAGAAAGTTTTCTAAATTTGAATAAATGCAAAAAATGGTCTTTAAATGCTCAAAAAATTAAAAAACGACTAATAGCTGAAATTGCTAAAGCAAGAAAAACATCTCAAAAAATCATTGGAT
>CAZKXT010000121.1:0-2500 GCA_964556965.1 uncultured Alphaproteobacteria bacterium
GTTGGAATGGCTGTTGATGCAAATGTATTAATATTTGAACGAATTAAAGAAGAAATAGGAAACGAGGAAAATCAGATATATGCGTATGATGCCGGTTATAGAAAGGCTCAGTCGGCAGTTTTAGATGCTAATATAACAACCCTAATATCAGCAATTATATTATTCATGATGGGTTCTGGCCCTGTAAAAGGATTTGCTATAACTCTTGGAGTTGGAATATTAACAACGTTATTTTGTACATATTTTTTTGCTCGACATTTAACTTCTATGTATGTGATGAAATTTAAAAAAAGTAGATACTAATGAGTGACAAAACAAAAAAAAGAATTGATTTTAATAAGCATTTTAAAATTGCCAATATATTTTCTATTTGTGCAATAATTTTTTGTTTATCAATTTTTTTTCTCAAAGGTTTAAATCTGGGAATAGATTTTAAAGGAGGTACATTAATCGAAATAAGATCTGAAAGCGGAGATGTAAATATCAAAGATCTGAGATCTTCCATATCAAATTTGAATATCGGAGATATTTCTGTGAAAAATTTTGGAACTAAACAAGATTTTATAATTAAATTGGAACTATCTAGTGAAAAAAATTCTGAGAATATTAATTTAATAAAAAATAAAATTTCAAGTTATTTTAATGATCAAGTTTCATTTAGAAGAGTAGAAAACGTTGGCCCGAAAGTGAGCAAAGAATTAATCAATGCGGGAATTTTAGCTATAGCATTATCTTTAAGTGCGATGCTGTTCTAAATATGGATAAGATTTGAATGGCAATTTAGCTTGGCGGCTATATTAGCATTGACGCATGATGTAATATTCACTCTTGGTGTTTTTTCATTATTTTCCTACGAAATTAATTTATCAATTGTTGCTGCCATTTTAACCATCGTGGGCTATTCCATGAATGACACAGTTGTGATTTTTGATAGAATACGAGAAAATCTCAGAAAATATAATCATTTTAACATTATCGAAATTTCTAATATTTCGATTAACGAAACTTTATCAAGAACAATAATTACTTCATTAACCACCTTGTTAGCTTTGTTCTCTATATACTTTGTTGGTGGTGAAATTTTAAAAGGCTTTTCTTTTGCAATGATTGTTGGAGTGATAATAGGAACTTTTTCTTCAATATTTGTAGCAACTCCGTTTTTGAAATTTACTAATGTTACTCAAAAAACGGTGAATAAAGAGGAAAAGTAATTAATATAAATTTTGCGCCATCACCATAGACAGCAACATCGGTAATGACAATAAAGTATTTACTCTAGAGGTTAACATGGCCGTTTTTGCGGCTTTGGGTTTCTCTTCGGGTGAACATTCCACGATACCAAGCGCCTTCTTTTGATTTGGCCAGATAATAAACCACACATTAAAAGCCATAATTAAACCCAACCACATTCCAATCCCTATTGCGGTATTTTTTCCACCACCACTTCCTATACCCAAAGCTAAAGCTTGATGCACATAACCATTGAGATAAGCGACTATTAAACCTGTAACTATTGTTGCGAAAGCCGCCCATCTGAACCAAAATAAAACAGCAGGAGCTATAACTTTTCCTATAGCCGGTTTTTGATCATCAGGAATTTTTGGCATACTTGGAATTTGAACAAAATTTAAATACCAAAGAAGACCAATCCACATTACTCCAGAAAGAACATGTAGATATCTGAACAACCAACTCCAGAAAATTTGATCAAAAGCAAAATCTCCACCACCAAAAAACAACCCCATGAATAATAGAATAGCCAGAACTATTGATAGGTGTACCGTTTTAGAAAGCGATTGCAGTATTGAAACCATTAACTAAACTATATCACTTTTTTTAATGAAACTAAGCAGTTTTTTTAAAACTGCTGTTAATAATGTTTTTAAGAAAATTGCCTGTATAACTGTCGCTTATTTCTTTGATTTTTTCAGGAGTGCCTTCAGCTATTATTTTACCTCCATTTATTCCTCCATCTGGACCCATATCAACAATCCAGTCGGCAGTTTTGATAACATCCAAATTATGCTCTATGACAACAACAGTGTTTCCCTGAGCAACAAAGGTTTGAAGTATCTCTAGTAATTTTTTAATATCATGAGCATGCAAACCAGTAGTTGGTTCATCTAAAATATACATAGTTCTGCCCGTAGACCTTTTTGACAATTCTTTTGCTAATTTAATTCTTTGCGCTTCACCCCCGGATAAAGTTGTTGCTTGTTGACCTATTTTTATATATCCCAATCCAACTTTTTTTAAAGTGAGTAATTTTGATCTTACCGATGGTATGTTTTCAAAAAAGTCACAACCTTCATCAACGGTCATGTTTAATATGTCAGCAATATTTTTATCTTTATATTTAATTTCTAAAGTTTCTCGATTATATCTACTTCCTTTACAAACATCACAAGCAATATAAACATCTGGCAAAAAATGCATTTCATAAGTTATTACTCCATCACCTTCACAAGATTCGCACCTTCCTCCTTTAACGTTAAAAGAA